>CAZIIP010000102.1:0-9941 GCA_964539455.1 uncultured Rhodothermales bacterium | reverse complement strand
GAAATGAATCACGCCGCACCGATATAGATCGGAATAAGGAAACCCGGAATGGACACAAACGCCTCCCGATCGACCTCGACCAGCGCGGTGCGCTTTGATAGCACTCGTGGATCCTGCGGTGACTGCAACATTCATGATCATTTTCGTTTCTTTCCTGGGACATCGGTCAAGATCGCGGCAACGAATGGCACTTCCCATACCGCGGCCACGGGCACTTCATATCTTTATGCCAGGCGGGGCTCTTGACATCAGTCGAAACTTCGCCCTACTGTATCTCCTGCAGACACTACAATTGGACAGCCGAAATGCATCGTCTTCATTCCTCCACACGCCTGGTTCTGCTGCTTGCCGGTCTGGCACTGTCGTCCCAGACCTTGGCCCAACAGCCGGACACCGGCAACCGTCCCGAGCGGCTCGAATGGTTCGCCGACCAGGGGCTGGGCATGTTCATCCACTGGAGCCTCGACAGCCGGCTCGGATCCGTCATCAGCCACTCGATGGTGGGCGCTTCCCCGGAATATCTCATTCGGTACGTGGAAACGTTACCACGCATGTTCAATCCCGATCAATTCGATCCGGATAAATGGGCCGAGATCGCACAGCTCGCCGGGATGAAGTACGTCGTGTTCACCACTAAACACCACAACGGCTTCACGATGTTCGACAGCGAGACGACCGATTTTTCCGTCATGAGTACG
Organism: uncultured Rhodothermales bacterium; assembly: GCA_964539455.1. Lineage (GTDB taxonomy): Bacteria > Bacteroidota > Rhodothermia > Rhodothermales > CAYLXM01 > CAZIIP01. The sequence goes on along the minus strand of CAZIIP010000102.1, from coordinate 9,243 downwards.
CCTTATGGACGCGATATCACGGCGCAGGTGGTCGAGGCCTTCCGCGAAAAGGGTATCGCCGTCGGGTTCTACTTCTCACCCGACGATTTTCATTTCCTCTATGAGCAGGGGACCCTTATCAGCAGACGACGGCCGGAAGCGCTGCCCGTTAACAATCCGGAGCTTTTGGCTCACGACCAGGCTCAGTTGCGCGAGCTGATGCGCAATTACGGTCCGGTCGATGTTCTGTTTATCGACGGTCCCGCAGAAGGATTGAGAGAGGTGGCCTGGGAGGAACAGCCGAACGTCGTTATCACGCGAGGAGCCATAGAGACGCCTGAGCAGACACTTCCTGGTGAACCGTTGCCCGTGCCTTGGGAGGCCTGCTTCACGCTCGGCACACAGTGGCAGTTCAAGCCGACCAACGAGAGCTACAAATCGGGTACCGAGCTTATCGAAATGCTGATCGAAACCAGGGCGAAAGGCGGCAATTTGCTTTTGAATATCGGGCCGGAGCCCAACGGTGTGCTTCCCCGTGAACAGGAGGGCGTGCTCCGCGAGCTCGCGCTCTGGATGTTCGTTAACGACGAGGCCATCCACGACGTGCGGCCGTGGACCGTCACCAACGAGGATTCCGTCTGGTTTACCCGCGATGCGGATGATCCGGGTGTTGTGTATGCCTTTCTTACAGGAGCGGATTGGCCATTGGGCAAGCGCCGGACGATCACATTGCATTCGGTAGCCCCCGGCGAGGATACGACGGTTAGCGTACTCGGCCAGAACGACCGCGTTCTCGAATACCATCCCAACGTCAATCCCAAGACGACCTGGGAGTACGCCGACGGACAACTCGATATCCGGGTCATGCGGGCGCAACGGTTGTACAACGACCGGTCGTGGCCGAACCCGATTGTGCTGCGCCTGACCGGCGTGCAACCGGCAGACACTGATTAGATCGTACCTTCTCCTTGCCTCTATCGAACATCCGCAACCACCGGCAACTCATGAGAACCACGCTCGCCATCACATTTGTCGTCTTCCTGGCCGCCGGCACCGTCGGACAACCGCAGCCGAACATCATTGTATTCATCGCGGATGATGCAAGCCGGCGCGATTCGGGTGCGTACGGCAATGAGGGTATTCGCACGCCGGGCATCGACGAACTCGCCAGGCAGGGTATGCGGTTCGAAAACGCCTACCTGACCATCGCCCAGTGCAGCCCTTCCCGCATCAGCATACTGACCGGATTGTACCCGCATCAAACGGGAGCCGAAGATCTCCATATGCCGCTTCCGCCCGGCAAACGCATCGTCCCCTCCTATTTGAAAGAGGCCGGATACTTCACGGGCCACATGCTGAAAACACACTACGGCCCGCACGCCGAAGCACAGTTCGACTGGTACGGTGATACTCCCGACCAGGCGGACGACTTTATTGATGCCGCGGGTGATCGGCCGTTCTTCTTGTGGATGGCGTTTTTCGACCCGCATCGCGGATACCGTTCCGGCGCCGTCGATCCGCCGCATACGCCGACAGACGTAACGGTACCTCCGCAACTCGTCGACGATGCAGAAACGCGTGAGGACCTCGCCCTTTACTATGACGAGATAGCCCGCATGGACGGCCATATCCGGGCGGTCGTCCAGGAAATCGAGCAGCGCGGACTGCAAGATCGTACCCTGATGCTCTACATGAGCGATAACGGAGCACCGTTTCCAAGAGAAAAGGGAACGGTGTATGATGCAGGCATCCAAATGCCGCTGATCGTCCGTTGGCCTGGTGTTGTGCCCGAAGGCAGCACACATGATGGGCTGGTCAGCGCAGTTGACCTGGCGCCTACCTTTCTGGAAATGGCCGGCATCGATCCGCCGGTCGAGATGCCCGGTAGAAGTCTGCTGCCGATGCTCGAAAATCCGTCCTCCGAAGGACGACCCTACGTGTTCAGCGAACGAAACTGGCACGACTGCGACGAGCACATCCGTAGTGTGCGCACGGAGCGGTACAAGCTGATCGTCAACGCCTATACCGAATTGCCGCTCTGTACGGCGGCAGATATCGGCGGGAGCCCCTCGTTCCGGAGCTTGCGCGACAAAAAGGCGCGCCGTCTTCTTACGCCGGAACAGACCCGGCTTTTCGAGGTGCCCCGCGCGCGAATCGAGCTGTATGACGTGGTGGAAGATCCGGGCGAATTCACGAACCTGGCCGGACTTCCGGGTTTCGACGGCACCATTCGGGAACTCGTTACCGTCCTGCAAAACTGGATGGAGGAGACGGACGATTTTCCTCCAACGAAGCGCCGGCGGGACGATCACACGGACCGTATCACGGGCATACGGTTTATGAATTCCATTCCTGAAATGCAGGACAAGTAAAATCTGAATCCTTCCTCCACGAGCCGACCGATTCAACCATGAAGTTTGCCATCCTCGGCACCGGCATGGTAGCCGAATTCCATCAGAAAGCCATCGAGAATTGTGCCGATATCGGCGCCGAACTCGCCGCAGTCATACACTACGATCCGACAAGGTTCGAGAAAATCGGGGCACAATTTGGTGTGCCCTGCGGCGCCGAGGAAGATGTACTTCTCGATGAATCCATTGATGTCCTGTGTGTCTGCACACCAAGCGGGCAACACGCCGATCAAGCGGTCCGTGCGGCACGTGCCGGAAAGCACGTCCTGGTTGAAAAACCCATGGCACTCACGATGGAGGACGCCAATCGCTTGATCAATGTATGCGACCAGGAAGGCGTTTGTCTGGGTGTCGTATTCCAACGGCGGGCGGAGCCTCTGTTTCAGACCATACGGACGGCACTTGACGCCGGAGACCTTGGCGATTTGACCATGGCCCTCGTTTCCATGCCCTATCTCCGCGACGATGCATACTATGACCAGGCGGAGTGGCGGGGAACGTGGAAAAGCGACGGTGGCGGGGTGCTGATGAACCAGGGTATTCATCTGATCGACCTGCTCGTCTGGTACATGGGCGATCCGGTTGCCATAGAAGCCTCCGCAAGAACGCTTCATCGCAGCATTCCGGTCGAGGACGTCGCTGCCGCCACGCTGACCTTCCCGAACGGCTCAGTCGGTTCCATCGCTGCGAGCACGGCGGCCGGTTCGGGATTCCCCCACAGGCTGGAGCTGTACGGCACGAACGGTGGCATTCAGATCGAAGGAGAGGTCGTGAAACAATGGAACGTGGGCGGCGACGGGCCGACGGTGGAGCCTCCGGGTGTCGAAAGTGAAGCCACAGCCGGCAGTGCCGCCGATCCACGCGGCATTGCGCTGTCCGGTCATACCGGTATTGTCCGTGATTTCATTAAGGCCGTTCGTGACGGGCGTCCGCCCATGGTTGACGGCAGAGAGGGGCGACGTAGCCTGAAAGCCGTACTATGGATTTACGAGCGTGCCGGCATTCTGCCGGAGGAGATGAGATAATCCGCCAATCCCGCGGGAAGCCCTACATCCGGTGCATCGTCCACGCCGGCAGGAAAACCCGTCGTTGCACAGGCTCCGATCCGGGCACCGAAAAGCATATCACACCCACGAGCGGCAGAATAATGGTTTATATCGAGCAGGTCCGGCATGCCACCGAAGCGGATGCGGCAACAATCGACAGACTATTGACCCAGTTGCGTGGGCCAGGACTTTCGTTCACAAGAAATGCGCTCGAGCAGATGATCGATTCGCCCCACGTGGAACTGTGGATTGCACGCAACGGCCCGACAAGGGAGCGAGCCATCGGAATGTGCTCGCTGGTTGTCGTGCACATCCCCACCGGGAAAAAGGCATGGATTGAAGATGTCGTGGTGGACGAGCGCCATCGGAGGAATGGCACAGGGCGCGCGCTCGTGAACAAAGCGCTGGAACGCTCGAAAGCACTCGGCTGCCGCAAAATCGAATTGACTTCGCGTCCCGGACGAGAGGCAGCCAACCGACTTTATCGGTCAATGGGATTCGAGCACCGGGAAACCAACGTTTACCGGTATACTCTCTGACGGGGTCTTCGCCCGCCGGACCCTGCACTCATTGGTCTGCGTCGGCCGCATCCAGTCGCCGGTTGCGTTGCTTGTACGTTAGATCGTGACAGGACTGCAGTTCGCTGCGGGATGCCATCCCAAACAAACCGAACACCGAAACCGCCTTTTCCCGAATGTCGGCACCAGACGTCGGGGCAACCTCGTTGAACATCAACCCGCGGTCCTCGCCATCGTCACACGCCTTCACAGTCGCATCTTCGATTTAGAAATATGGCTCACTTCGCAGAACCGTCGACCCATCCGGATAGCCGGCGGTCCGGTTTTCGACGCCGTCGTCGATCACTGGATCGGTTGCCGTCTATGGATTTATTTATGGTTGTCAAAAAGGATGTAACATGCCGATCGTGCGATGCGTTCATCCAACCAACGGCGCATTTCTAGTGCATACCCTACATTTATCATCCCCATGAACAAAAGATACCCGTTTTGATGAATCACATGATGAAAGGACGTCCCCTTCTTCTGTTGCTCCTGCTCACGGCACTCCCTTTCCGGACCGACGCAAAAGAATATCTCCTATTCTATCTCGGAGGTCAGTCCAACATGGACGGCTACGGCTACCTGAATGAACTGCCGGAGGACTTAAAAGGCTCGCAGGACGGTGTCTGGATATTCCACGGCAACCAGGGCACGGACGGCGGCGACGTCGACGGCAATGGTATGTGGGCACCGCTTCAACCGGGACACGGTGTCGACTTTCGATTTGTCGACGGCCGGAATGTCTACTCCGATCGCTTCGGCGTCGAACTCACACTCGCCGCTACGCTTCAGCAACGCTTCCCCGATTACGGAATTGCCCTGATCAAATACTCCAAAGGCGGCACTTCGATTGATTGCAGGGCGGCGCAGGATTACGGGTGCTGGGATCCGGACTTCAATGAAAAGAACGGCGTCAACCAGTACGACCATTTCCTTGCGACCGTCAGGCATGCCATGCACCAACATGACATAGACGGCGACGGCACGGAAGACCGTCTCATTCCCGCCGGAATCGTCTGGATGCAAGGGGAAAGCGACGCCGCCCATACGGCCGATATCGCCTTCGCATACGAGCACCATCTTCATCGATTGATGGATTTGATGCGCGCGGCCTTCCGTACGGACGATCTTCCCGTCATCATCGGCAGGATCTCCGACTCCGGCCAGGACGACGACGGAATGGTGTGGAACTATGGTGAAATCATTCGTGCCGCACAGGCGGAAGTCGCCCGGAAAGATCCGGCGGCTTCGCTCATAATCGCGACGGATCGATACGGCTACTCGGACAAATGGCATTACGACGGAGCAGGTTACATCGACCTGGGTCGCCGGTTTGCCGAAGCATTGGCCGGGTTGACAGGTGACGGTCGGTAAACGGACCTGCCGGAAGGAGATGGTTTTATCCTACGGACTCCAGCCAACTTTCACCAAAGACAAGCGGCGCTTGCGTACTTTTGGAGAGAACGATACGGCCTGATTGTTGGTCGAGCCGATTGTCTGCGCGGCACTCCGCCGGCAGACGCGTGCAGGTTTATGGACACCGGAGAAAACAGCGGATCTATGGCGAGCCGAAACATGATTGTGAGCGAGTTGCTGCATTTGGCGCATCACATCGCTGATGCCCGACAGATGGCCATTCTGGGCGAGGGAAACGTATCGGCAAAACTCGACGACGAGCGGTTCCTGGTGAAGGCCAGTGGAACCAGAATGGACCGGCTAAAACCGGAACAGCTCGTAGAGGTCCGGTTCCGGCCGTTGATCGACGCCATATCTGAGAACGGCACGACCGATGATGAAGCAATCGACCAGCTGCTGCTCAATTCCAGGGTCGACGAATCGGCTCTCAAGCCATCGGTTGAAAGCCTCTTTCATGCCTGGCTGTTACAGCTTCCGGACGTCCGGTACGTTGCGCATTGCCATCCAATCGCCGTTAACCAGGTACTGTGCTCTACCTTCGCCGAAGCATTTGCCAGGGAGCGGGTCATACCGGATCAAGTCGTGTACTGCGGCGCGGCTTCCGTTTTGATTCCCTACGTCGATCCGGGTCTGGTGCTGGCTCGGGAGATCGACAGGAATGTGACCGGATTCGTCCGGCGGACCGGTAGTCGTCCGAAAACGATTCTGCTTCAAAACCATGGCGCGATCTCGATCGGCACCCGGCTCGGAGACACGGCGGCCGCAATGAACATGTTGGAGAAGTCGGCCCGGATTTTCGTGGGCGCTGCAAAACTGGGAGGACCCATATTTATGGAGGAAAACCAGGTGCAGCGCATTGCGGGACGACCGGATGAGCACTATCGGATTCGGATGATGCGGAACGGCGAGTGAAATGACCCCTTCCCTGCTTCTGTCGATGCGCGATATCGTAGTCGAATTCGGCCGCGTGCGCATTCTCGATCAAGCCGGCATGGAGGTCAGGAAAGGCGAGATCCATGCCCTTCTCGGCGAAAACGGTGCCGGCAAATCTTCGCTCGTCAAGGTGCTTTTCGGACTGTATCCGAAGAAGTCCGGCGAGATACACCTCGGTGGCAAGTCGATCGAGATTGCGAGTCCAGAACAGGCGCTCAGGCACGGCATTGCGATGATTCACCAGGAGTTGCCGTTTGCCTCCCATCTCAGCGTCGCGCAAAACATGTACCTCGGTCGGGAAATCAGGACACGACCTTTTCGCTTCCTGGACGAAAAAACCATGAACAGGGCCAGTGCGGCCGCTCTCGAGCCTTTTCCGGTCGATATCGACCCACGCACCAAAATCGGCCGCCTGTCTCTCGCTCAACAGCAAATCGTAGCCATCGCCAAAGCCCTCTCCACCGGAGCGGATCTCATCGTGCTCGATGAGTCGACAACCGCCCTCACGGAGACCGAGGCAAACAGCCTGTTTGACATACTGCGGGATCTGAAAGCGGATGGAAAAACCTTCATCATGATCACGCACAAACTGGACGAAGTGTTCGAGATTGCCGACCGGACGACCGTGTTGCGTGACGGCGAGACGGTTTTCTCGGCGGCCATTTCGGACACATCACCTCAGGAGTTGGTGCGCCAAATGGTCGGACGAGAAATCACCCAGATGTTTCCGGAGCGAAAACACCGGCCCGACAAGATCAGTCTCGAGGTCACAGGACTCGCGTCCAGGCACATCGCTGATGTCTCATTCTCAGTACGCGGTGGTGAGGTGCTCGGTGTAGCCGGCTTGATGGGCGCCGGTAGAACCGAACTCTTCGATGCACTATTTGGCGTCGATCCTGTTGAAAAAGGTGAAGTGCGCATCGACGGAAAGCCGGTGCTAATACGATCGCCCAAAGAAGCCATTGCACACGGCATTGCCTATGTAACGGAGGATCGCAAGCTGAGCGGTCTTGCCCTGATGCTCAGCATCGATGACAACATCGCACTTCCGATCGTGAAGGACCACCTGCGGTGGGGACTGGTCAATGACGGAGCATTGTCGGAAATCAGCCGCACCTACGCGAGCAAGTTCGACATTAAAGGCAAGGCGACTACCGCCGGATTGCTCAGCGGCGGAAATCAGCAAAAAGTCGTCCTCGCGAAATGGCTGGCCACACAGGCGGATATCTTTCTGCTTGACGAACCTACACGAGGCATCGACGTGGGCACAAAACGGGAGGTGTATGACCTTATCAACGAACTGACCGGTCAGGGCAAGGCCGTCCTGCTGGCAACTTCCGAGCTTCCGGAGTTAATGGCCATGTCCGACCGATTTATCGTGTTTTCCGAGGGCAGGCTGGTGAAGCAGCTTCCAAGAGAAGAGGCGACCGCGGAGAACATCATCTATTACGCATCCGTGAAACCCGAAACGGCAGCGGCCTGAAACCACTATCCATGTCCGATTCCACCCCCCACGCATCCGCAGGAGCGAAAAACTCCGAAAGTCCCGTTCGGAGTCTGGCTACACGGATCGCTCCTTTTTTCTTTCTGATCGTCATCGCCGTCGTGCTGTCGTTCGCCTCCGACAACTTCCTGACCTTCAGAAATATTATCACGATCCTGCTACAGATTTCTGTGATCGGCATCATTGCCATTGGACAGACCTTCGTGATGATTACGGCAGGCATCGATCTGTCGGTGGGCGGTATTGTCGGACTGGCCGGTGTGACCGCAGCCCTCATGATGACCGCTGTCGGAACGCCGGTCTGGGTAGCAATCCTGTGCGGCGTCGGTGTCGGCGCATTGGTGGGTCTCATAAACGGCCTGCTGGTAACGACCACCAAACTGCCGCCGTTCATTGCCACACTAGGCACCATGAGCGTGACGCGCGGCATGGCGCTCGTGCTTACCGGCGGCGTGGCCGTTTACAACCTCCCCAATGTCTTCGAGAGGCTAGGCGGCGGGAGATTGGCGAAAATTCCGGTGCCCGTCTATTTGTTGCTCGGCGTCGCCGTCATCTTCTCGGTGGTACTTCTCAAAACACGTCTGGGCCGCTATGCCTACGCGATCGGCAGTAACATCGAGACCGCCCGGATGTCGGGCATCAATGTCTCGCGCCAGCTACTCAAGGTCTACGTCATATGCGGAAGCCTCTCGGCACTGGCCGGCGTGATTCTGTCCTCGCGGATCATGACCGGACAACCGACCGCCGGTCTGACCTACGAACTCGATGCAATTGCCGCCTGCGTGATCGGCGGAACGAGCCTTTTCGGGGGTGTCGGCACCATTGTAGGCTCGGTGACGGGTGCCGCCCTGATGGGGCTCATACGCAACGGCTGCAATCTTTTGAATATCTCCGCGTTCTGGCAGCAGATCGTGATCGGCGTCATCATCTGGATTGCCGTCGCCTGGGACCAGTATCAGCGGAGAAGCGCCCTGTAGTCCGGGAGCGCCGGAAGATTTGATTTAATCCAATGCCCTCTGCGACGCACGCCGGCGCCGCCCGAGGGGAAGTAAACCGATCGTTTTATGACATCACGTGAACGTGTATTTTCCGCATTAAATTATGAAGAACCCGATCGCGTGCCGGTAGCTCTCGGCGGTGGACCGTATGGCCTGGTCGACGAGCTATATAAGAAGATGCTCGACCTCCTCAACCTGGGGGACCCGGTCGAGCCGTTCCGGTCCGGGCATAACATCACCTTTCTCGATGACCGGGTCTTCGAGAAGCTGGGCATCGATACGCGGTATGTATGGCCCGGGGTCTCGCCCAGCAGTCCGACCACGACCACGGACGATCCGGACGTCGCCCTCGACGGCTTCGGTCAGCCCTGGCGAAGCGCCTTCCCCTATTATTAT
>CAZIIP010000101.1:9627-10030 GCA_964539455.1 uncultured Rhodothermales bacterium | reverse complement strand
ACTGCAGCATTCTTGCGGTTGACGAGATGGGGATGAAACGGTTGGCGTATCCCATACGCAAAAAGAACAATGGATACTACGTATTCACGTACTTCGAGGGGCCCGGATCAGTCATTCCGCGACTCGAGCGCGCCTCCAAGATCAACGACCAGGTCCTCCGGTATATGACGCTCAAATACGACGCCAAGATGAGGCGTCACTTCGAGAAGCAGCGTGCCGAGCGTGCCTCGGAGGCCGCTGCGGCCGCCAAGTCGGGTGAGAAAGAGCCCGAGGCGGAGGCCGCCAAGTCGGGTGAGAAAGAGCCCGAGGCGGAGGCCGCCGAGTAGTGTATCTGAAAACGCCTGTAATCACCTGCATGCGGCATAGTTGAAATGACAAACCACGGCGGCCCGGAAACGGCTGT
>CAZIIP010000101.1:2692-9617 GCA_964539455.1 uncultured Rhodothermales bacterium | reverse complement strand
AGCTGCCGGAAACAAGAAGTTCATGCCACCTCGTTCACGTTCACGCTCACGCAACGCCCGCCAGGGAAAGCAACTGGTCGTCCGCAACGTTACGCCGCAATCGCAACGTCGCAGCAGGGGCGAATGTGCCTTCACAAAGGCGGGTATCGAATACATCGACTATAAGGACGTCGAGACCCTCCAGCGCTACATCAACGAGCAGGGGAAGATTCTTCCCCGGCGCATTACGGGCACCAGTGCCAAGTTTCAGCGCCAATTAACGAGAGCGATCAAGCGCGCGCGTCTTATGGCGCTTGTGCCCTACATAGCGGACAATCTGAGGTAGTGCCATCCGGGAGCCGGCATGGTTCCCGAACGCGATACGGTTATGAAGATCATACTGAAATCCGACGTCGAAAATTTGGGAGCCGCCGGAGATGTCGTAGAGGTAAAAAACGGCTACGCCCGGAATTTCCTTATTCCACGCGGCATAGCGCTGGAGGCCACCGGTAGGAATCTGAAAGTGCATGAGGAAATCGTGCGTCAGACCGCCCACAAGCTCGAAAAAGTGCGCAATGATGCCGAGGCGCTTGCCAGGCGATTGGCAGATACGGAAATCGTCCTCTCCGCAAGAGTTGGCGAGGAAAACCGGATATTCGGCACCATTACGACGCAGCAAATAGCCGGTGCGCTGTCCGATCGCGGGCTGGACGTGGACCGTCGCAAGATTCATCTTCAGGAAGAAATTCGAACCCTCGGCGTGTATACCGCATCGGTCAAGATACATGCGGATGTGGAGGGAGAGCTCAAGGTGAGGGTCGTGCCGGAAGCCGAATCGGTCTAGGCCCGAAGCCGGTACCTGTTCGTCCGGTGAAATCCTGACAAATCATGAGTACTGCCGGCCGGGAGTCTGCATCCGCGTCGTCCAGACCGCCTGATCCGTGCGGCTACGGTAAGGTGCCGGAGTGGACCCGGCTTCACCACCTGCTGCTCGTACTACTGGGGGTTGGAGTCGCCGTTTTCTTCCTGGCTACTATCAGACCCGGACAGGAAGCCGGCGATGCGTCCATCTTCCTGAACCACGCCGTCAATCTGGGGGAGGGCCATCCCTATACGCGGTCCCACTTCGAGCCGAATCCGGAAGCACCGGGAATCGGCGGTATCGAATCCTATCCGCCCGGACTGCCACTTGTTTTTGCAGCAGTCTACAAAGTCGCAGGTTTCGACATCGGTGCCTTCAAGGGTGCCATGGTACTCCTGTTTGCAGTCTCGCTCTATTTTTTTGGACGCCTGCTCGCAGGGCGGCTCTACCCCGGCAGCGCTTTACTCGTCGTCGCCGTGGTGGGATTGAACCCCTACTTCTGGGACATCAAGGAGGCCCTGGTTTCACATATTCCGTTTCTGTTCTGGACCCTGTTGACCCTTTTCCTTGCCGACCGGCTTTTCGGACGGAAAGGCAAACCGGATCTTAACGGACTTGCGATTGCCGTTTTGATCGGGATCACCATGCTGATGTCCATGATCACCCGGTCGGTGGGTATCGCGATTCCGGCGGCGCTTGGCGTGTTTGATTTGTGGCAGCGACGCAAATGGTATCCGAGCTGGCATGTGGTGATCCCCGTCGGTGTTTTTGCGGTGCTTTTCTTCCTCCAGCGTGCGCAACTACCTGCCGGATCCACCTCGAACTACTTCGCCGCGGCCCTGTCGGAGGTCAGCAGCCCACCCGCACTTCTTAAATCAATCGCGGCCAACGCGAAAAACTATGTCGTCGGCTGCGTAACCAATACGCTGCTCGACAATGGACGATGGCCGCTCTTTCGCTACACGCTTGCGGCCGCTACGTTGCTCGCGGCAGGTATCGGATTTGTGTGCAGGTGTGTCAGGAGACCGTCCGTGCTCGAACCATTCGCGGCGGCGTTCAGCGCAATCATTCTGATATGGCCGTTTTTAATGATTGCCTATATGATTCCGATGTACTTCCTGATGTTCTATTATGCGGCAACGGCCATCGACCGGGTTACGCTGGGCGACCGAACGCGGCGCATGGCGGCAGCCGCCATGGTGATTGTGGCGTTCGGGCTTACCTATCTGGGGGGATACGATCAACTCGATTTCGAAACACTCCGGCAAAATGTGGCATCGGAGAATGGGCTTGCTTTCTATGAGGAGGTCGGCAGGACGACCCCGCGTGAGGCCCTCTTCATTTCGCGAGAAGCGGCAGATTTTGCACTGTATGCGGAAAGAAGATCGATGCCGCCCCTCATTCCGTCGGGGGATGATCCACGCTATACCCGGCGCGAGGCGGCGGAACTCTTTCGCTTCCTGGATGATGTCGGAGCGTCCTATGTCGTCACCGGTCCGCTGGGAAGGCGCTACCACCCCGAAGTCCTGCCTCTCTGGTACCTCGTTCGGGATTACCCGGAGCGATTCGAAGAACGGATGGTCAACAGCGAGTTCGGGCTCTACAGGTGGATCTCGCCTGCAGATCCCGGATGATCCGTTCCGCGACGCATGGCCGACGCTTCTTCCCGTCGCACCCACCACACTGGGGAGTTGCACGAAAGCCGGCAAAACAGGAGTGCCATACAGGCGTTGATAGGAATTGCTGCTTTCCGGGCCGCCCCGTAAGACATTCTCTTCATCAGACAAAAAGGATAGAAGACCGATCGTGTCGGCCGATAAACGCTGGCGCCGTACGCGCCGGCGACAACAAAAAGCCGCGTCCCGCCGGGCTACCTGTAGCCGCTGTCATCTGCCGCTGCATCCGGAGGGTACGTACTATGTGCGACCTGCCTATACCGACGGCGAAAGATGGTTGTGCGTTCGTTGTATGAGAACGATCGCACGCAGTCGGGGCGACGACGCATTCGACAATCGGTACGGCAAACGTCCGAAGAAATCAAAAGATGGCCCCTCACGGGGTGACGTTAGCTGATGCTTTCCGCAACCAGTCTTCGCACGACGGGTTCGAGCGTCTCCCATACCGTCTCGGCAATAATCCTGTGACCTTCCGGCGTGGGGTGAATCCCGTCCGGCAGGTTCAGCCGCGGATCTCCCGCTACTCCCTCGAGCAAAAACGGCACCAGCGCCACATTGTTTTTATCCGCCAACGCGGAAAAAATGCGCTCGAATCGGCTGGTGAATGATAGCCCCAGGTTTGGTGGAACTTTCATGCCGCAGAGAACGATGCGGACCTTCGGATTTTCCGCTCTTGCCGCATCGATAATCGCCTGAAGGTTTGCCATTGTTGCGGCCACCGGAATACCTCGCAACCCGTCATTGCCTCCGAGTTCGATGACCAACACGTCAATTTGCTGCTGGAAAAGCCATGAGACGCGGGCCAGACCTCCGGCCGTAGTCTCCCCGCTCACGCCGGCATTGACTACTTCCACCGGCAGGCCGGCGGCATCGATCTTGTTCTGGATCAGGTTTGGAAAAGCCTCCTCGGGCGACAGACCGTAGCCGGCTGCAAGACTGTTTCCGAGAAACAGCACGATGTACCTTTCGGCGACTGCTTCGGCCGAACCGGAAGTGCTCTCCGGAGATCGGTCCCGCTGGACCACACCATCCTGTGACGGCGCGTCATTCCGCGAACAACCGGTGAGAAGCAGCAGCCACGAAGTTAAAAAGAGAATGAAACCGCGCATGATCTTGGCTCTGTAAAGTCAACCGGCGTCGGGACGTCAACCCATCCACATTGTGTAGGTTCTCGGAGAAATGGAACAATCGCAGTCACCTCGGGTGCCACAGCCGTCCCGAAGCCGAGATCAATGCCGTGCATATGGGAAATGCGGTAAAACAGATGCTACAAGCGAACAGCCTTACCAAAACCTTTTCGAGCGGGGAGGGATCGCTGACCGTCCTGGAAAACGTCTCGTTTTCCGTCGAAGAAGGACATACGGTTGCGATCGTAGGTCCTTCAGGTAGTGGAAAGACAACATTGCTCGGCTTGTGTGCCGGACTGGATCAGCCGACCTCGGGTTCGGTGATTTTGGACGGCATCAACCTGGGTGAACTGGACGAGGATGCGCGTGCAGCCGTAAGGAGTACCAGGGTGGGATTCGTCTTTCAGAGTTTTCATCTGATTCCCACTTTGACCGCCAAAGAGAACGTCATGGTGCCGGCGGAGTTGCTGGGACAGAGCGATGTGGACAGCCGGGCACTCGAGTTGCTCGACAGGGTGGGGCTCGCCGCTCGCAGTGACCACTATCCCGCACAGCTTTCCGGAGGCGAAAAACAGCGCGTGGCCATCGCGCGGGCATACATCAACCAACCCAAAATCCTTTTTGCCGATGAGCCGACCGGCAATCTGGACGAAGACACGAGCGCGCGCGTTCAGGCCCTGCTTTTTTCACTGAACCGCGAATCGGGAACGACGCTGGCGCTCGTAACCCACGATCCGGAACTGGCCAACAAGACCGAGCGCATCATCCGGTTGCGGGGCGGCAGCGTCAGTTCGGATGAACGGCTGGTGACCAGGGCCAATGCATGACATGACGGGAAATCCACTCAAATCCGCCGAGACTCCCTCCGCCGGTCCACTGCGGATTCTGGTTTGGGTCCTGCGCATGGCGTGGCGTGACAGCCGTAGAAGCAGGAAGAGGCTCCTGCTGTACGTCTCCTCCATGGTGCTCGGCGTTGCAGCGCTGGTTGCCATCACTTCGTTCGGACACGACATGCTGCGAGCGGTCGACAGTCAGGCGAGAGAATTGATCGGCGCCGATATCCGATTTGAGCGGGACGCGCCTTTCGAACCGGAATCGGAAGCGATCTTCGATTCACTCGGCGGCGACCAGGCGCGTCTCACGAGTTTCGCGTCGATGGCGTTTTTTCCTCACCAATCGACTTCGAGGCTCTCCAGAATACGTGCCTTGGAGGGTGGATTCCCGTTTTACGGCGCCGTCGAGTCCGAGCCCGCTGATGCCCTCGAGGAGGTGCGCTCGGGAAATGGAGCGCTTGTCGACGAGGCGCTGTTGCTGCAGTCCGGAGCGTCCGTAGGCGACAGCCTTTATGTCGGTCGGACCGGCTACGTCATTGCCGGGAAGCTGATTCAGGTACCCGGGGAAAGCGCCACCGGTGCGCTTTTTGGCCCGAGGGTCTTTATCCCGCAGGCGCGACTGGACACCATGCTGCTCGGCAGGGGATCGCGCGTGGAGTACGAGGTGTACATCCGGCTTCCGGAAGACGGTGCGGATCCGGAGCAACTGCGAGAAGACCTTCGCCCGCATCTCGATGCGCATGATATTGGTGTCGATACCATTCACGAGACCAGAAGCGAATGGGGGGAGGCACTGGAGGATCTCTATGCTTTCATGAATCTCGTCGCGTTCGTCGCACTGCTCCTTGGCGGTCTCGGCGTGGCAAGTTCGGTGCACGTGTATGCCCGGCAGAAAATCGATACGGTTGCCGTGCTGCGGTGCATCGGGGCAGCGAGCGGACAGACGTTTGCTATTTATGTCGTACAGGCGGCCGCAATGGGTATCGTTGGATCCCTGTTCGGCGTGGCGCTCGGCATCGGCATACAGCAGGCCATGCCCTTCGTACTGGGAGATTTCTTGCCCGTCGACGTGCAACTGTCGGTCTCGATTCCGGCCATCCTCGAAGGATTATCCGTGGGTATCTCCGTCTCGATCGTATTCGCGCTGTTGCCGCTGGTGCAGACGCGTCTGGTGCCACCGCTCCGCGTGCTGCGGGCGGCCGTCGAGGCGCCGCCGCCGAATCGCGATAAGGTGCGATGGGTGCTTATTGCACTGGTGGTAGGCGGCGTACTCGCTTTTGCCTATCGCCAGACCGAAAGCGTCATCGACACGCTGGCTTTTTCGGCGGCCGTAGCCGCCGTTTTCGGGTTGCTCTATGGTACGGCGAGACTCGTAATGATGCTGGTACGGCGATTCTTTCCGCGCTCGTGGCCGTACGTGTGGCGACAGGGTCTGGCCAATCTCTATCGTCCGAGCAACCAGACCGCCGTACTCCTGGTGGCACTTGGTTTGGGCACGTTCCTGATCATGACGCTCTACATGACCCAGGAGGCGTTGCTCGGGAAAATTCAGGACCTGGACAGGGAAGGGGAAGCCAATGTCATTCTGTTCGATATACAACCCGAGCAGGTAGCGGGGGTCGAGCGGATTGTCGATTCGCTCTCGGTGCGCCGCGAACAGACCGTACCGATCGTCACGATGAGGCTTACTTCGGTCAGCGGCCGGCGCGTAGAGGAATTGCTGGAGGACACGACGTACGAAGGCTCCAGATGGCCGCTTCGGAGAGAGTACCGCTCGACATACCGGGATCGCACTACGGACACCGAAGAACTCGTCGAGGGCAGCTTTACCGCTTCGGTCCCACCTGGTGACGAACCGGTACCCATTTCAATTGAGGAAGATATCGCTGAAGATCTGCACGTGACGATCGGAGACGAATTGCTCTTTGACGTGCAGGGCCTGCCCGTAAGAACGGTCATCGAAAGCATTCGTAGAGTGGATTGGCAACGGGTTTCCACCAATTTCTTCGTAGTCTTTCCCACGGGCGTTCTCGAGCGGGCGCCGCAATTTCATGTGCTGACGGCCCGCGTGGAAACCAATGAGCAGCGGGCGTCGCTTCAAAACGGGATTGTGCGGCAGTATCCGAACGTATCGATTATCGACCTCGAGCAGATCTTCGACGCCGTACAGAAGGTGCTCGATCGTCTCTCGTTTGTGGTGCGTTTTATGGCGTTGTTCAGTGTCCTTACCGGACTCCTGGTCCTCTTCAGCTCCGTGCTCGTCAGCCGGTACCAACGCATCCGGGACGGGGTACTGCTCCGAACGATCGGCGCTTCCGGCCGGCAACTCATGTTCATTCTGGCCACCGAATACATATTGCTGGGTTTTCTTGCAGCGGGTACCGGCAGTTTGCTGGCCACCGCAGCCGGCTGGGCCGTCGCATTCTGGGCGTTCGACATCTCGTTCGT
>CAZIIP010000101.1:0-2682 GCA_964539455.1 uncultured Rhodothermales bacterium | reverse complement strand
TTCGTGCCACCGCTGATGCCGGTGTTGATTTCCTTTGCGCTGGTGACCGGAATCACGCTGATTGTCGGGCTCGCCAACAGTCGGGAGATCGTAACCCGACCACCACTCGAGATACTCCGAACGACGGCCCTATAGGCTCCGGGCCGCCGCCGGGTTCATGTCGCTTTATGGTGACCTCTTGCGGTCATCCGTTCAAAAATCGCCGCAGTGGCACGTTTTTTCATGGAATTGACGGTCGATGTGCCCGACGCGGGAGCCAAATTTGAATCGCCGGGTAAAGAGGAGTAATCCCGGCGGTGTTCCTTCCCTCGTAACCACAATCCCCGAGTTCCCATGACGCACGCGAAGCGGCCCTTTGTTCTGTGTATCCTGCTTCTTGTCACATCAGGTGCCTCGCTATTTGCACAAAGCGACTTGATCTTCAACTATCAGGGAATCCTCTCCAACCCTGACGGGTCTCCCATCGCCGACGGAGACTACGACATCACGTTTCGCATTTACAACAGCCCGACGGAAGGCACGGCACTCTGGACCGAACCGCAGACCTTGCGTGTGCGGGACGGAGTATTCAATACCACGCTGGGTCTGATCGAACCCTTGGAGGGAAGGCTCGATTTTGAGGACCAGTACTACCTCTCGATTCGGTTGGAGGGTGGCACGGAGTTGACGCCGCGTATCCCGTTTACGGCATCCGCCTATGCGTTTTTTGCCGGCAACATTGCCGATTCGGTGGTGACCAGCCAGAAACTCAGGCCGGCCGCCGTCACGTCGTCAGCCCTGGCCGATGACGCGGTTACGGCAAGTAAGCTGGCCGACGGCGCGGTGACTTCGGACGCGCTCGGTGAAGGAGCCGTCACATCGTCACGGCTGGCGGCCGGAGCGGTGACGGATGACAAACTCGCCGCCGGAGCGGTTACCGGCGAAAAGCTCGACACAAATGGTGCCGCCGAAGGACAAACCCTGGTATACACCGGGACTGATGTTGCATGGGGTGCACCGGTTGACGCCGGCAAGATTACGTCGGTCCTCGCAGGCGACGGATTGCAGGGAGGTGGCGACATCGGAGAGATCACCCTCTCTCTAGCCGAAAACGGCGTCGACAGTCTTTACATAGCAAACGGGGCGGTAACCTCCGGCGCGCTTGCCAATCGTGCGGTCACGACCGGCAAACTGGACGTCGGGGCGGTCGGCACCAACAGGATCGCCGACGGGGCGGTTACCCCTGCGAAGATTGACGCGGCGGGTGTCGCCTCGGGCTCGGTGCTCGGCGTGAATGGAACCGGTGCCACGTGGCTCGATCCGTCGGCATTCGGCGATATCACCGAAGTGCTGGCCGGAGACGGTCTGGAAGGCGGAGGAGCATCCGGTTCGGTGACGGTCTCGGTGTCCGACGGAGGGATCGATACCGCTCAACTCGCAAACGGAGCGGTTGGGACGAACAAGATTGCCGACGGCGCGGTTAGCGCAGCAAAAGTGTCGGCCACAGGCGCCGCGGCAGGCGATATACTTTCGTATGATGGTAGCAATTTTTCCTGGGTGGCGCCGGCGACGGGAACGGGCGACATTACCGCAGTGAATGCCGGAACGGGGCTGAGTGGCGGTGGACTGACAGGGGATGTGACGCTCAATATCGCTTCGGGAGGGGTCGATACCGACCAGCTCGCCGATCTTGCGGTATCAGGGGCCAAGGTTGAGAATAATGCGATTGCTACCAACAAAATCGAAAACGAGGCGGTCACGGGCGACAAGATCGCAACTCCGTTGACCTTGAATTCGGGCGGCCAGGTAACGCTGACCGTCGATGGTGGTACGCTATTTGCCGCCAACTTTGAAGGCAACATCAGGGTCGACGGTGTGGCTGAGTTCGATGACGGCGTGACGGCCAGAACGGTCACGGCGCAGGATTCCCTGGTCGGTGAATCGGGCGCTCGCGTCGGAAACGACATGCTCGTCCAAGGCGACTTGGATGTGGGGGGAACGCTGAGCAAGGCCGCCGGCTCTTTCAAGATCGATCATCCGCTGCATCCCGAGAACAAATACCTGTACCACAGCTTCGTTGAAAGCCCCGATATGATGAATATCTACAACGGCAACGTCGTGCTGGAGCAGGACGGTAGCGCCGTGGTGACGATGCCGGACTGGTTCGAGGCGCTCAATAAGGACTATCGCTATCAGCTGACCTGTATCGGCGGCTTCGCTCCGGTTTATGTAGCGGAAGAACTGGCCGATGGACGGTTTACAATTGCCGGTGGGGAGCCGGGCATGAAAGTGTCCTGGCAGGTGACTGGTGTACGCAACGATGTCTATGCGAGGCAGAATCGGATACCGGTCGAGGAGGACAAGCCGGATGCGGAAGCCGGGACTTTGCTGTATCCGGATGCACGGGCAACCGATGCCCAGGTCGCAACGGAGCAACGGTAGGCATGACCAAAATCGCCTGCATCTCGGACAAAAAACGAACAATCACAATGGACGATTCTCGACCGGGGCGATACCACGGTATATTGCTGGCAGGAGCAGTCCTCTTTGGCTTGTGCTTCGGCTCCGGGGCACGCGGCCAGGTCATGCTAAAGGCCGGTGAGTTCGGTAGCGGCGGCGCCGAGATGGCGGGAGGAACGTACTTGATGAATGCTACGGTAGGGCAGGTATTCGGACACGTTTCCTATTCGCTCACGGCGATTC
>CAZIIP010000100.1:0-10058 GCA_964539455.1 uncultured Rhodothermales bacterium | reverse complement strand
AACGCGGGTAAAAAAACCCGCAATCTCAGATCTCTTTTGCTTTAGCCACCTGTTTGCCGTATCTATCCTTGCTACTCAATTTGGCCGAGGTTGATTGCGCAGCCGGCAAGGCACCAATCTTTCACGAGCGTCGCTACACATTTCCATGGACGCAGGTCCCTTGGCACTGGGTGCACTTCATAAACCTATCAGTCAAACCCCACAGTCATGACACAGTCAGCGGGCATCCGCGTGGCTCGCCTGATGGTGTTGGCCGTCATCCTCGGATGTAGTACGGTCCAACTCGAAGCAGGCGACGATGCGAAAGCCAAGGTTCAGTTCACTACCACATCAGATGAAGCAAGAGCCCACATCGAGGCGGGTCTGTTTGATGTCCAGAACGTTTATCAAGACGGTGCCGCCAGGCATTTCAGACAGGCTGTAGAGGCCGATCCGTCGTACGGTCTGGCGAAGATTTTTCTGGCCAGCGTAGATCAGTCCCTATCCCCGGAAGAGCAAAAGTCACTCTCCGACGAAGGCTGGGCCCAGATGGCAGATGCATCCACAGAAGAAGCGACGTATGCACTGGCCGTACGCGCAGCCGATGCCAACGACTTCGAGAATGCGCATCAACTCTATTCAACGCTTTACGAGATGGTGCCCGGTGATGCAACGGTCGCCTACTTCGCCGCGTTTTTCGCCGGTCCCTTTCAGAGTGCGCAGCAAATGGCCGCCGTGGCCGACGTTGTTGCCCGATTCCCCGACCATGCCGCGGCCCGGAACCAATCGGCATACGACCACTGGGTGCTGGGTGATCGTGAGGGTGCGATTGAAGCGGTAACACGCTATGTGGAACTGGCTCCGGACCATCCAAATCCGCACGATTCCTACGCAGAAATGATGCTCAACATGGGCATGATGGCAAAGGCGGTCGAGCACTATCGAAAAGCCGTTTCGGTGGATGACCAACATTGGCAGGGATACCAGGGATTGGCCACCGCCCTGGCCTGGCATGGCGATACCGACGGCGCGCGTGAGGCGCTGACGACCGGTGCGGAAAAAGCCCCAAGCGCCAACATTCGCTATACTTTTCATCGGGCAAAAGCCGTGACGTATCTGATTGATGACAATATGGACGGTGCGATGAACGCGCTTCAAGACGTAGTTGATGCAACGGAAGGGATGGATGGCGCTCAGCAGGCGTATACCCTCGCGCGGTACCAGCTCGCCGGCATGTCAGCCATGAATGGAGACAGGAATGATGCGATGACACATCTGGAAGCTGCGGCCGTTTCGCGTCCTGAGGGTTGGACCGGGTATCAGCAGTTCATCGGTGCCCTCGTGCACTTGTGGTTGGAAGATGTCGACGGCGCCCGTTCCATTGCAGCAGAGATGGAGGAAGAAGATTATCTGATTTCCGGTGCGATCGCGCTGGCCGAAGGCGACCACGAAAAGGCGGCGACCGCTATTCGGAAGACAGGCATGAATACGGCGCTTGAAAGGATCTATATGGCGAAATGTGAAGACGCAATGGGGAATGAAAACGCAGTAACGGCGTTGATTTCGGACATTCACAACCTGGATGAGATGGATCTGTTCAGTCCTGTGGATCCGTTTGCGCATATGATTGAAGAGGAACTGGAGCGATAGCGGACGGCCTTAATAAAGCTGAATATCGACCGGCTCCGGCAGCGATCGGAGCCGGTTTTTTTGTCTACGGCATGAACCGGCCCTGAATGAAGCGACCACCGGATCTAACCGGCGTTCGGCGTGAACCCCGCCGGACCGGCGCCACGATCTCGGGGGGCTTTTGGTCCGCCTTCAACCTGATGACGGCTTGATTACCGGCATTCGATCAAGTGACGGATGAGAGCGTATGACATATCGGCCACAACACGAACCATTTAGGAGAGCATTTTGCATAGATTCGGACGGACATCCGGAAACGGCGTATCTGGACCGCCATGCATGTGAATCGGAATCCGCCGGCCGACAAGCGGAAAGCAACGTGTTGCGCGGGTAGTCCCAAGTCCCGACTCCGCAATTCGAAATCGGGTGAACAACCTGCACTTCTTACATTACCGTTTGTTTGACCATCTGCAATTCCGCTTAACCAGATTTAATACCATGTCGAGACCATCGTCCCGGAGAGACTTTTTGAAAAAGGCCGGACTTGCCGCCGCTGCCACGCCTCTTGTAACCGCCCGATCGTCTCGGCGGATTCCACGCGCCAACGAGCGGCTTCGCATGGGCATTATCGGCTGTGGTGGTATGGCCGGCTCCCACCTCGGCGCGCTGCTGGGCATGCCACGGGATGTAGAGATCGGCGCGGTGTGTGACGTCTTCGATACGAGAGCAAGAAATTTCCAGGATACCATCTGGAGGACGGGCGGCAACGCGAGGCGGTATCATGACTACCGGGAGTTGCTGGATAGTGAGACCCTGGACTATGTGTTGATTGCGACGCCCGAGCACTGGCATGCACGGCAGGCAATCGATGCGATGGACGCCGGGGTGCATGTCTATTGCGAGAAACCGATGACCCATTACGTCGATGAAGCCGTTGCGGTGGCCGAAAAAGCGCGTAACACGGGAAGGAAATTACAGGTCGGTGTGCAGGGCATGAGTGATGACAGCTTTGAATCGGCGCACGAGGCTATAAAAGCAGGGAAACTGGGTCCCGTGGTCGAAGCCCAGATCGACTACGTTCGCAATTATCCGCTTTCGCGCGGCCCTTGGCGAACGGGTGTAAGCCCCGACATGCCCAAGCCCGACGATCTGGATTGGGACGCGTGGCTGGGTCCGGCCGAAGATCGTCCGTGGAATCCGCCACGCTTTTTCGAATGGCGTAACTACAGTGACTACTCCGGAGGGATCTGCAGCGATCTCTTTATTCACCGGCTAACGCGCATTATCAAGGCATGCGGCCTCACGTTTCCGGACCGGGCGGTTGGAATGGGAGGCATTTATCTCTGGGATGACGGACGGGATCTGCCGGACAATTTCGAAATGTTGCTCGAGTACCCGGAAATCGATGGGATATCACCCGGGATGACGGTGCATGTACTTGGAACGATGGCCAACGACAGGGGCAATGATCATGTGATCCGGGGCCATTCGGCAAGTCTGGTGTTTACGCGAACGGGCTGGGACATTGTCTCCCAGGCTACGGGCGAAGTGATAGAATCCCACCAGAAGACGGGAGCTGAAGACGTTTTCTTGCATCACCAGAATCTGCATGCCGCGATCCGGAATGACGAGCCGCTTCATACACCTCCTGAACTCGGCTTGTACGGTGTTGCGGCGATCGTGGGTGCGATGGAGTCCTGGTTTGACAAGTCGATGAAGACCTGGGATGAAAAAGGAAACCGATGGCTCTAGATTCGATTCCAAGTTTCTGAATCCGGAACCCGTCACAGCAATCATCTGAAATAGAACAATACGCGAGATGGACAATTTTACGTTTCACAATCCCACCACCCTATACTTTGGAAAAGGCCAGATTGAAAAGCTCGACGACGCCGTTCCGCGCGACGGAAAGACGTTGCTTCTCTACGGTAAGGGCAGCATTATGTCCAACGGCGTCTACAACCAAGTGAAGAGAGCACTTGGAAACCGTACGGTATTGGAATACGGGGGCATCGAGGCCAATCCGCTTTACGAGACGCTCATGCCTGCCGCGCAGTTGGCGCGGGAGGAAAAGGTGACTTTTTTGCTTTCCGTTGGGGGTGGTTCGGTGCTCGACGGGACGAAGTTCGTGGCTGCCGCGGCACAGTTCGAGGGAGAACCGTGGGACATCCTTTCGAATGGCGCGGCGCCGGAGTCGGCGCTGCCGATCGGTGCGGTACTCACGCTGCCCGCCACCGGCTCGGAGATGAACGGCAATGCCGTGATCAGCCGCGAGGAGACCCGGGAGAAGCTGCCATTCTCCAGCCCTCTGGTCTATCCGGTTTTTTCCGTCCTCGATCCCGAAACGACGCTGTCGTTGCCAAAACGCCAGGTCGCTAACGGCGTGGTCGATAGCTTCGTGCATGTTATGGAGCAGTACATGACCTTCCCGAACTCCGCGCCGTTGCAGGACCGGCTGGCGGAGAGCATCCTGAAGACGCTTGTCGAGGAAGGGCCAAAGACACTTGCCAAACCGACGGACTACGAGAGTCGTGCCAATCTCTGTTGGGCAGCCACGCTGGCGCTGAACGGACTGATCAATCGCGGTGTGCCGCAGGACTGGTCGACGCATATGATCGGGCATGAATTGACTGCACTGTACGGGATCGACCATGCGCGGACACTTGCAGCGGTTCTGCCTTCACTGATGTTTGCCCAGAAAGAAGGCAAGCGGGAGAAGCTTGTGCAATATGCCGAGCGCGTGTGGGACGTTACGAGCGGAGATGACGAGAGCAAGATTGCAACCGCAATAGAATACACGGCGGGCTTTTTTGAGAGTTTGGGCGTTCCGAGCAGGCTTTCCGGTTATGATGACGTTCGTTCAAGCACTCCGAAGGAAGTGTCCATGCGGCTGAAGGATCATGGCATGCTGCCACTGGGTGAGCGAAGCGACATCGACGCCGAGCGGGTGGAACGTATTCTGACTCAGAGTCTGGGCGCGTGAGCGACTGCAGACCTACTACCACCAGATTTTCAGTCCGCCCGATATTGATCTGCCTGGCATGGGGTAACCGGCATCGATTTCATAGGCTCGGTTGAGCAAGTTTTCCATCTTGAAGAAGACGGACCCACCGTCCGAGACCTGGCGCTCCATGGAGAAGTCGACAAGGAGGTATTGTTGCCGCGGGATCTGAGGATCGGGTGAGATGATCAGCCCGGAAGTGTAGACTACGTCGACATCGACGCGAACCGGACCTTCGCTGTACGCGGAACCGACGAAGAACCGATGCCGCGGGGCGAGTGGTATCGGTTCGGTGGTATACAGATAGGCATAGAAGGAAGAGAACATTAGGACGGATCTCGGGCGATAGCTGAAAAAGACTTCCAATCCTCTGCTGCCGTACGAAGTGGCGAATGAACGGCTTGTCCGGCCGGGCAGATAATCCATCAGGCGTTCGGCACGATTGAAGTAGCCCTTGATCTCGAGACGTCCGCTTCTGTCGGGAAAACGCTGGATGAGAGACAGATCGAGTGATCGAAAGCGTTCACGTTCAGCCGTTGGATCGGCCATCTCGTTGAGTGCGTGGGCGGCGATGGACGGGTATCGGTAGCCGGTGCCGTATTTGGCCCGGACGGTCGTCGTGCTTCGTGGTGTGACGGTGAGCGAGAGTGCGGGCGTCCAGTGGGCTGAATCAACCTCGGAGTGCCTGTCCCAACGAATCCCGGCACTTACCTGCACCAGGTCGGCAAAATCCTGCCGCAGCAGTAGAAAAGCCCCGCCTTCCGTATGACGTGTGTGGTCGATCAAGGACGAATCGCGGGAGGGCGTGACGATTCGCGCCTTGCCGCCGAAGCTCCGCACATCCGCACCTGCCTGCAGTTCGGTAGACGGTAAGAGTTCCAGGCGCTGGTACAACGAGGCGCCTGACAGAAAGTCCTGTCCGTTGAAGCCACCGCTGAATGAATGGTCACCGGAACTGTGGAAGGTCTGAAGCACACCTTCCGCTCGCTCGAACGTGTGCCGGATCGTCAGTCCCGTACGCCATAGAAGGTAATTTCTGGTACGGTCGGGCGGCGGCACAGTCGTGGTATCCGCTCCCGGATGGCGGTAGCGGCTGTCGACGACGGTGCCTGTGGCGTACACGCGCAGGATGTCGGAGGGAAACCACATCGCCTTGAGGAACGCGGATCTTGTAGCAAAGCCGTCATCCCTGTCTTTTCGTACACCGGATGTGCGTGCATAATTGACCGTACCCATAAGTCCGGCGTTTTCACCGATTCCGCTCAGCATACCTGCGTATTGTTGCGTGCCGTATCGGCCGTAGGTACCGCGGGCAGTGCCGTGTACGCCCTCCGTCATGTGTTCGCGGGTGACGAAATCGATCACCCCGCCCATGGCGCCGCTCCCGTATCGCAACGCTTCCGGGCCGTGGTGTATCTGGATGCGCTCGAAGTCGGATGTATGGAGTGCATCTACTACCGGATATCCGAACAATCCCGAAAACTGCGGTTGGCCGTCGATCATCATCAAGACCCGGGAGTTGGGCAATCCTCCCGTACCCCGAATCGTCACGTTTCCTGCCGATCCGGGACCAATGCCGAATCCCAGCAGGCCGCGATTTTGGATAAACAGCCCCGGAATGCGTCCGCCGATTGCCCGCAATGCGTGCGTTTGAAATGACGCAGAAAGGACCCCACTGTCGATGCATTCCGGTGGACGACAGGCGCTTTGCTCATCCTCCGATGGGTCCGGCAGCATCGCGAGGATTGAGTCGGCCGCGATCGTTTGTACGCTGTCGCGTCTCTGCGCCGGCAACTCTGCAGACGTGATACACGGCAGGCCGACAATCAGTACCAATTGGAGCAGACGATTCATGGGAAGCGCGCAGATGGCGTGGGCTGCAAACTAGCGACATCGAACGGGTTTGACCAGCTTGGGGCATGCTTCAGGGTTCAGGGCTTTTCTTTCGCGTTGCTCGGGGTGTTCGGTAGTTTGGCATTTCTCGCTTTGCTGGGGATGTGCGCGAGTTCGGCGATCCTCGCTTCGCTTGAGGGTGGGGCATCCCTGGCGTTGCTCGGGATATTCGGGAGTTTCGGCATTCCTCGCGACGCCCGGCTTCTTCGGGATTGCAGGTTGCTTTTTCACCTTTTCACCTTTTCACATTATTGCTTCCTACCCGGGAACGTAGGGCGATACGCGCTCAGTTTGCCGGTGGGATGCCTCCCAAAATGTCCGCTGGTCAAATGGAAAAACCTATTCGGCCGGCAGGGTCACCACGAACATGGCACCTCCTTGCGGGGCTTTCTCCACAGATAACGTGCCTCCGTGCCCCTGCGTGATGATTTCAAACGACAGCGAGAGCCCCAAGCCGGTCCCTTCGCCGGTCGGCTTTGTCGTATAAAAGGGCTCCAGCACCTTCTCTCGAATATCTTCCGGTATGCCCTGACCATTGTCGGCAATTCGCACTACGGCGCCACTCTCCTCTTTGCGCGACGAAACCGCTACCCGGGGGGTATAGGTCGGTCCGGCCTCCTTGGACTTCTTCCAGACCGCATAGAGCGCATTGTCCAGCAAATTGAGAAACACCCGGCCAATCTCTTCCGGAATGACGTATACGTCACCGACCTGCTCGTCGAAGTCGCGACGGATATCGACATGAAAATTTTCCCACTCGGCCCGCTTGCCGTGATATGCCAGGTCGACATACTGGCTCAGGAGCCGGTTGAGATCGGTGGGTTGCAGACGACTGGAGGTCGTCCGGCTGTGCACCATCATGCTCTTGACAATGCCGTCGGCTCGCGCTCCATGTTCCTGAATCTTTGCCGCATTCAGTTGAAGATCTTCCAAAACGTCGCAAAAAGCCTCCGGCATCTCTTTCTGCCGTAAAACCTCCCGCATTTCATCGACCAGATCGACGGACAGTGCGGCGAAATTGTTCACGAAGTTAAGTGGATTCTTGATTTCATGTGCGATTCCGGCCGTTATCTGGCCAAGGGAGGCCATCTTCTCGGTGTGAATCAAGCGCCTCTGTGTCTGGCGAAGATCATCCAGCGTTGCGGCGAGCTCCTCATTGGCCGCACTCAACTGCGCAAATGCCCGCTGCTTCTCGCGCTGAAAGATGAGTGCGATCACGAAAATGATCAGCACGAGACCTGCCTGATCACCGATCGAAAAAATGTGCCAGAAATCCTCATCGACCGAAACGGGAAAGGGATGTCCGGCCATTTCGAGCAGTCCTGTGGTGACTGTGAGCGAAACTGCAACGATCGTCCACAACCAGCCGGATTGGGTTCCACCGAGCAGCAATGCGCCGATGGGCAAGACGGCAAACCATGGGAGTGTTGGGGATTCCAGGCCTCCGGAGAAGTACACGACAATCGCTACACCGATGGTGCCGATCAGCACATAGAGGTTGGCAATAAGTGTGATAGAGCCCGTACGGCGGAACAGGAACGGCAGCAGGGGAAAACCGGCCGCGTTGAACACCATTGCCCAAACTCCAGGGGTAAATCCTGCCGCCAGGCTATTGATGATATAGCCGGCCGAAAAGAGGCTGGTAAGGAAGCAGGCACTCACCAGGAGCCGACTTGCACGCAGCTTTTCCGGGTCTCTTTGAAGACGGGAAGGAATAAATCGGACGATAAATCGGGAGATCATAGCGCGCTCGTCACCGGAGGAAGTTGGGCCAAATGCCTGCCTACCCCGCAATCCACACGGCAATAATGCAGCTCAGCCACATGACACCACCCTGCAAAACGGCGAGAAGGGGCGTGTAGGTGAGGGATTTCCGTTCTCCCTCCTTGAAAAATGGAGGGACGGAAAGCATCAGCAGGCCCTCGGCGATGATGATGTAAACCGGCACCGGACCGAGCATCCGGGTATTACCGTACGACCACCATTCGGCGTGGATGGCCAGATATTCGTAAAACGGTACAATCAGAGCGCCCAAAACCATGACCATCAACATGGCCCGGATCATATGAAAGCGGCGGGTAAGTAGCCATCCGATATAGCCCACCTGCATTAAAACCACCGCCCAGGCAAAAGGCATATAGGCGGGAGAACTCCAGAGCATCGGTTCGGTGCCGGGATAAAACAGGGTGCCGGTGTGCTGGACGAGCCAGTTGTCGGTCGGCAGCTCCGCAAATCCGGCCAGTATGGCAAAGAGGATGAAGTGAACCAGCAGCCGGTCACGTGTAATGAGGGCGTAGCCGACGTAGAGGAGCGTGAAACCCAGACTCCAAATCGACGCACTCAACCATCCCTTGAATACAAAGGCATTAAAGATCAGGCACAGGATGCTCACGCCCATGCTTGCCGACATGAACACGGTTCGCCGGCGGTCGGTTGTGGAGATTCGCAAAAATCCCTTTTGAGTTTCCATGTGTTAGGCCGGGTAGTTCAACGATTTGTGGTGGGGCAGAAAGCGTTGCAGAACCCGGATCACCGTGTGCAGCAACCGGAACAGCCAGTGTGGATTTTCTGCCCAGGGAAGTCCCTTTTTGAAACGCCGGCGATCATACCATCGAAACGGTGCCAGCATCAGCGGTTCGTGCAGAGGCCAAATTTTGCAGTAAGGAGACCGTCGGCCGCTGGCGCTGATGATGCCGTTTACCGCACGGCGTGCGGCTTCGTTGGCACCCTCCATCGTTGCCAGATCGGTGTAGGTACGTACGTAATCCGAGGCGAGGAACAGGTTTGGAATACGTGTATGGGCCTCGGGGCGGAGCGACCAGGTATTGGTCCGGTTTACCAGCAGGGGCTCTTCGTTGTGCCATCGGGCATCCGGATCGAAGGCGACCTCGCCCTGACAGCCTCTTTTACCGTCGGTATCCGCTCCGGGTGTAATGTCACGGTCGAGGTATGCAGTCACCCGGTCTTCATCTCGCAATACGAGTCGGTCGTCTACATTCAGGCTTTTCTTGAGCTGGGCCCACACTTCGTCGATGAGTTCCTCTCTCGACGAGACATCACGCGCGCGTTTTCCGTTCAGCCCTTCCGTACACCAGTCGGATATGTCGATAGACAAGATGTCCTTGACCGTCCCGTCTCCGTAGGATTTGGGCTCAAAGTCCCGCCAAAACTGAGGCTGCGAAATCGACGTGAGGGCCCACGGGCTATCTGCGTAGATAACGTGCCCCCTGTTGATATTGACCCGTTGGTTCAAATAGATCTGCATGCCGTTCATCCATGCCACGTCCCTGGAGAGCTGTTTCAGCGATTCGAGCGTTGGGTCGAGCGACAGCAAATCGTCCGTTAGCAATCGGGCCATCACTTCGACGGGCACGGCGGCAATAAAAAAATCCGCCTCGATGCGTTCCTGCGGTCCGCCGTCTCTCGATATCCATGCCGCCGTAATGCGATCTCTGTCGCAATCGATGCGGTGCACTTCCGTTCCGAAATGGTAGGCGACGCCATGTTTCTTCAGATAGGATAGCCAGGGATCGATCCAGACGTCATTGGTCGGTCC
>CAZIIP010000099.1:7742-10242 GCA_964539455.1 uncultured Rhodothermales bacterium | reverse complement strand
GCTGTTCCGGACCGCCGTTCTGATCGACTCCGGAATCGCGGAGAGATCGGCCAACAGGTCATCGAGCGGCCGGCCCTGTAAACCGGGGGCCTCCTCGAGTGCCGCATTGAGTTTGTTGACATATCCCTGATGGTGTCTTCCGTGGTGGATCTCCATGGTGCGCGTATCCACCACCGGCTCGAGCGCGGCGTGATCGTACGGTAGGTCGGGGAGCACGAACTGACCGTCCGCCGGTGCGACCAGCGCGGAGGTGGTTTGCGGCACATCGGAGCAGGCAACGGCAGGTAGTACGACGGCGCCTGCGGTGCCGGCGGCCATCATTCGAAGGGCTTCACGTCGGGTGGTTTTACGCATAAGAATCGGAGATAGAGAGGTTAATCATTGGAAAGTTGATGCAAGTTTAAGGAAATCCGACCGGAAATGGATGAATCCCGCTTCAACCGTATTTCTCAAATGGCGCTTGGATGCCGATCGGATTACATTTAGTAGCAGAACTCTGCAGTGAATCAAGCACGGAATACGCATCCGGACACCATGTGCAAACCAATTACTACGCTACTTTGTTTGTCGTTGATGATCTTTTTTGTTGCTGCGTGCGGCGGTGGCGAGGAAGAGGCGGATAACGCGGCTCCTCCCCGGCAGATGACGATGGAGGAACGAATGGCGCAGCAGGTGTATGCCCAGCTGCAACAATCGACGGCAGAACTACCCGCTTTCAAACAGGTAGTTAACTCGGAGTCCGACCGGGACGAGTTGCTCGTGCTGGAACGTCGAATCGTTCTGCTGGACGAGCCTACCAGGGAGAACATTCGGGCGCTGCTCGATCACCACTACCAGCAACTGGCCGCAATTCCCGATCCGGAGGACGAGAAGCCGGTCGAGCTTGTCGTGCTGGTATACGAAACCGAAGCGGCCGTTCGGTCGAATGTCGCCTGGATCGGCAGTTCAATCAAGTCGGCAGACGAAGAGGAGCCGACCGTCGAGATCTTGGTTGAATAGCAGCCGGCCGCAGTAAGAATGCCGTAAACAGCCAAACAACGGCGCCCTGAAAGCACTGCCAGGTAGACGGCGGCACCGGGTCACGGGCGCATACACATCGCACAGCGACAAAAAATGCCACCGCAAGTGGCGTCCGACGCCCGAACCGGGCAAAAGGCGCGATATGTCGTATTTGACACGGAAACTACCGGTCTCCCTCCGTGCTCGGTTTCTCCGGAGGACGATCTCGCCGCGTGGCCCAGGTTGGTGCAGCTTGCCTGGATCGTCGCAGACGATGAAAAGGGTATTCTCGAACGGCAGTCGCTCATTATCAACCCGGAAGGTTTCGAGATTCCGGCGGCGTCGGAACGGGTGCACGGCATCTCCACTGATCGGGCGCGGCTGGAAGGCGTGCCCTTGGCCGTGGCGCTTTGGCGTTTCGAGCAGGCACTGGAAGGGGCGTTTTTTATCGTTGGACACCATGTCGCGTTCGACATCGGGATCCTCAGGGCCGCCTACCTGCGCATAGGCCTGGCGTCCGAACTGCTTCATCGGGAGACGTACTGCACGATGGAGGCAGGGCGCGATCTCTGCCGGATACCGGGAAAACGCGGATTCAAGAATCCGCGCCTGGAAGAGCTGCATCGCCACCTGTTCGGCACCGGATTCGAGGGTGCACACGACGCGCTGAACGACGTCCTTGCAACCGAGCGCTGCTTCCGGGAAATGCGGAAACGCGGTGATGTATCCGTGGAGAAAAAACCGGTGTTGAAGAGCAAGCGCAGAGCGGGACAGCCGAACGAGGAGCAGGCGGGAGCACTCCGCGCGATACAAACATTCCTTGCCGGTACGAGTGATGCGTTTGTCCTGTCCGGAGCGGCCGGGACCGGCAAGACATTTGTCATCGCCGAGCTTCTGGAATGGTTGACGAAAGAGGATCGGCCGTTTCAACTGCTCGCACCCACCGGACGTGCGGCCCGTGTGCTGACATCCAAAACCGGCATGGAAGCGCGTACGATTCACAGCGGCATCTACCGCTATGCGGGCGCGGAGCGTTCATCCGGGGACAAATCGGGTGCGGTGTACGAGCGGTTTGCACTGAAGCGAAACCAGGAACCGGACGGTACGGTCTACATCGTCGATGAGGCCTCGATGGTAAACGACCGGGAAGGTCAACGATCCGGTCTGCTCCGGTTCGGCTCGGGAAGGCTGCTGACCGATTTGATCCAGTACGCAAGGATCCTGGACCCGGAGGCGGGCAACCAGATCGTTTTCGTCGGAGACACGGCCCAGTTGCCGCCCGTGGGCAGCCGCGCGTCACCGGCACTCAGCGCCATCTATCTCGAAGAGAACGGCCTCCGGACCGAATCGGCAACACTGGAGAAGGTGGTTCGACAGGCAGCCGACAGCGGAATTCTCGAAGTAGCGCACGGCGTCCGCACCGCCATGCGATCTCATGCTCCTCTCGTGCTGCCGGCAGACAAGCCGAAAAGCGACGTGAGCGATCTGCCGAAAAACAGGT
>CAZIIP010000099.1:0-7732 GCA_964539455.1 uncultured Rhodothermales bacterium | reverse complement strand
TGGACTCAACGAGGTGATTCTCATCACCCACACCAATCGAAGTGCCTATCAACTGAACCGGGAGGCACGATCGCGTTTGCGTAGGCCCGAGACGCGGTTTGTGCCGGGAGACCGGTTGCTGGTCGTACAAAACAACTACCTCTACGATCTTTTCAACGGCGATTTTGTCACTATCTACGAAATCGCCGACCATCCGGAAGTCCGAACCCCGCTTCGTGACGTTAGTCTGCAGTTTCGCGAGCTGTCGCTATTGACCACACGGGGGCCGATCGAATGCCGCGTGCTGGAGAACCTGCTTTACCGTCATGACCCGCGTTTGCAGCCGAGAGAGACCCAGGCGTTGATGGCGGATTTTCGCAAGCGGTACCCGGATCTGAAGGAACAGTCGGCCGAGTGGCAGGAGACGATCCGGGACGATCCCTGGTTGAACGCACTGCAGGTCAAGCCGGGATATGCGGTTACCTGTCACAAGGCTCAGGGCGGTGAATGGCATACGGCATTTGTATTGTTCGAAAAATCCATCGGCTCCGCCGACCGGCAAGAGCCGTTTCGCTGGGCCTACACCGCCATTACCAGGGCGCGCAAGCAACTCTACATCGTCGATTCACCCGGTTCACATCCCGCTCCTTCTCTCGGATTTCCTGAAATGGAAGAGGCCTCGACGGAACCGGGACTGTTTGCGCCGGCCGGACGATCGTCTGCCGCTACACGTGGCGCTCTCATTGCCAAGTGGTCCGTACTGCTTGCGGGCACGGACATTCACCTCGTGAAGGAAGCCTACCGGTCCGGCACGGCAACCCTCCGCTTTCGCCTGGGCGGTTCCGAAACCGAGCTTCATTTTGTCGCCGATGCCGAGGGACGGTTCGAGCGGGCCTTCAGCGGCGAGGGCGGCGATCAGTCGCTGGCAAGCCATTTGCTCGAGTTGTGGAAGCGGGAGAGGTGATCGATTCAATTTCTTTATGTAACCATTTTGCCGCCCTCTTGACTTTGAAAAATCAGGACGGTTACATTCCCGATCCGTAGGGGGCATCTGGCACATGCCTTTTTCGTTTGAGCAGATCGTATCTCGAACTTCTCTTTTTCCCGGTGTATCACCGGCGCGACTTCTCGCACAATCGGGGAGATGTGTCGGAAGCATTTTGATCCATTTCATTTGGTGATTTGCGCGTATAGTAGTAGTGCCGGATAGCGGAAAATCTCATCCGCGGTGTGTGACCCAGCACCTCAGTCACACCGGTACCTGCTAGGCTTCTCATCACTACCCTCGGCGGGCCTATCTCGTCAGTCGAGAAAACCTAGGGGCATGATAAACGACGCCGTCGATTACATCCGACGCGAGGTACGAAATTACCTCGGTGTGGACGATACGGAGGTCATTCTCGACAACGTGCACGTCCTGAAGGAGAGCCAAAACAATACGGGTGTCTACATTTCGCTCGTAAACGTTGAGGAGGAGACGACGCTCCGGAATTCGCCACACACGATTCGCGAGAACAATCAGGTTCGTTATAAGGAGCCTCCGATATTTCTGAATCTCTATCTACTGTTTTCTTTCGAGTTCTCGGACTATACGGCCAGTCTGCTCCGGCTCTCCCAAACGGTCGAACTCTTCCAGAACAAGCGGGCTTTTTCTGCAGAAAACGAGGCGAGCGGCAATCCCTTCCCGTCGACGCTCGAGCTACTCGTGTTCGATCTCTACAATATGAGTTTCGAGCAGCTCAACCACCTGTGGGGCATTCAGGGCGGCGCCTATTTCCCGTCGGTTCTCTACAAGGTCAGGCTGGTCAAGGTGCAACGCGATGAATCGGTCGAAGGACCGGAAATCACCACCATTCAAGTGGATTCGGGGCAACTGTGAGCTTCGTCATCACATATCGTCCCTTTATTACCATCTCGATCGAAGAAGAAGGCGGTGGGAGCGCGCTTCCCGCCTTTCAAATCGAGCCTACGCCGTCATGTCGGGCACTTCTGGCGAACCGGCGGATGGTCGCCAGGCCGCGCCCCGCGGGCATTCAGCTTTTTTATCGCATCAATCCGGCTGCTGTAGATCCCCTCCTTGGCCCGATCGGCAACCGCTTGCGGTTCAGCTTTTCACTCAAGCAGCTACTTCCTGACGTGTTCACACGCTATGAGCCCGATTTGACATCGGAAACCGGCCCGCAGCTCTACCTGGACAACCTGACGCCGGCCGGAAATCTTCAATCGA
This sequence comes from uncultured Rhodothermales bacterium, assembly GCA_964539455.1. Taxonomy (GTDB): domain Bacteria; phylum Bacteroidota; class Rhodothermia; order Rhodothermales; family CAYLXM01; genus CAZIIP01. The sequence continues at coordinate 5,526 of CAZIIP010000099.1, read as the reverse complement.
AAGACACGCTCACTACCGGTACGGTACTCCAGGCCGACGATGCCGCGCAGATTCTGCCTCCGATATTTCCGGCACGCGCCGATCTGAACGTGGCCGCTCCGCCGTCGCAGTTTCGTGTGCTGGACCGATTCGATGCCACGACGACTGTCGACGCGTTTCCGATCGATCCGTCGGCGACCGGTTTGGCTTCTACAAAGGTCGATTTGAGTGCCGAGGAACCGGGGCCATACACCCTGTCGACGGATGTGGGCTCACCTCCGCCGCGCACGATCTACATCGACCGGGATCTCGCACGGGTCCGGCGACTCGGCGTAATCGACATTCACTGGGAAACCCGGCAGGACAGTGTCCCGGCCGGGGGTCTCACGTATTTCATCCGACTCAGGAAGCGGTAATCACGCACCTGTTATCCCAAGCAGAAACTTCATGTTCGCGAATATCCTGAATTAAACCGTACCCTCCATGCCGACCTACAATACACCGGGCGTCTACATCGAGGAAATCTCGAAATTTCCGCCCTCAGTCGCGCCGGTGGCCACAGCCATCCCGGCCTTTATCGGATACACGGAGAAGACGACGGATGCCGACGGCAACTCCCTCGTCAACGATCCGCGACGCATCACATCACTTCTGGAATTCGAGGAGCTTTTCGGCGAGGCACCGCTTCAGACGTTCTCGCTGGATGTGGTACAGACGCTCCAGACGACTACGGGCAAGATCACCGAGACGGTGATTTCCCATTCCGGGACGGCCCCTTCGCAACCCACGCGTTTTCTGTACTACAGCATGCAGTTGTATTTCGCAAACGGCGGAGGTCCGTGCTATGTGGTCTCGACCGGAGCGCTGACGGCAGCCATCAGCACGGGAGACTTCACCGATGCGATCGACGCCCTGGAATCATACGACGAGCCCACGTTGCTCGTCTTTCCGGACGCCTGCCTGCTTTCGTCCAATCCCAATTACGGGACCATCGTCAATGCCGCGCTTACGCATTGCAATAAGCAGCAGGACAGGTTCACCATTTCGGACGTGCGGAACGCCGTGCCCGGCTCGACGGACGACAATACCGATGTGACGAACAATTTCCGGTCGAATATTGCAAGCGACCTGAACCAGGTGAAGTACGGCGCGGCCTATTTCCCCTATATCAAAACGACGCTGCCGTTCCACACGGACGACGACAGTGTCACCATCGCGTCGCATACCGTGAACTCCGTCGCGGCGGACGGAACGGTTACGGCCGGTACCGGATCCATTGCGGCATCGACCGCCATCAGTGATGCGTCCGTGAAGACCGGCGAGACGGCAATCTACAACGCCGTCAAGGCGTTTCTCGACACGATGTCGGTCACGATTCCTCCGAGCGGCGGCGTGGCCGGTGCCTATGCCCGCACCGATTTGCAGCGCGGCGTGTGGAAAGCCCCGGCAAATGTGAGTCTGCTGAACGTGAAAAGTCCTGCCGTCAGTATCACCAACGACCTGAACGACGGTCTGAACGTCGATGCGACGAGCGGAAAGTCGGTAAACGCCATCCGGTCGTTTACGGGGAAGGGGACGCTGATCTGGGGTGCCCGAACGCTTGCCGGCAACGACAACGAGAACCGGTACGTGCCCGTACGCCGCTTTCTCATCTTCGCCGAGGAATCGATCAAGAAGGCGACCGGCGCATTTGTTTTCGAGCCGAACGACGCCAACACATGGACCAAAGTCCGTGCGATGATCGAAAACTTCCTGACGGTCCAGTGGCGAGACGGGGCCCTTGCCGGTGCCAAGCCGGAGCATGCCTTCTACGTCTCGGTCGGTTTGAACAAAACCATGTCGGCGCAGGACATCCTCGATGGTTACATGATCGTCGAAATCGGCCTGGCCATCGTTCGTCCGGCCGAATTCATCGTACTCCGCTTCGCCCAGAAGATGCAGGAGTCCTGACCGTCCCTTTCGATCCGATTCGATCCAACCGATAGACAGACAAAACAATGGCAGACTATCCTCTTCCCAAATTTCACTTCCAGGTCGAGTGGCGTGGCGCCCGCATCGGCTTCAGCGAAGTTACCGGTCTCGACGTAGAAACCGAGGTCATCGAATACCGGGACGGTGCAAGCCCGGAATACGGCAGTCAGAAGATGCCCGGCCGGCAGAAGTTCGCCAACATCACCCTCAAGCGGGGCGTGATGGCGACCGACAACGAGTTCTACGACTGGTGGAATACGGTCTCCCTGAATACGATAGAGCGCCGGGACATCACGATCAGCCTGCTCAATGAAGCGCACGAGCCGGTGATGGTCTGGAAGGTGAAAAATGCGTGGCCGACAAAAATTGCCGGGACCGATCTGAAGGCGGACGGCAGCGAAGTCTCCATCGAAACGATTGAAATTGCCCACGAGGGCCTCACCATACAGAACGAATAGGCATGGCGGCGACTTATCCACCCGTCGGATTCCACTTCCGCGTCGAATTTGGCTTGCCGGATGTCACCGACAACGACTTCCGGTTCCGGGACGTCTCCGGTCTTTCGATGGAAGTCGAGGAGGAGTCTGTCAATGAGGGCGGCGAGAACCGGTTCATCCAGAAGCTGCCGCTTCGGGGTCGCTACCCCGACCTGGTACTGAAGCGCGGACTGCTGACCGATTCCGCGGTCCGCGACTGGTGCATCGCCGCCATTCAGGAACTGGATATCCAGCCGACCACTGTCTGGGTAACACTCTTGAACGACCGGCACGAGCCGCTTCAGACCTACACGTTCGTCAATGCGTGGCCCAGGAAGTGGAACGTATCGGATTTCAATGCGGAGGCCAGTGAGATTGTGGTGGAGTCGCTTGAAATCGCCTATCAATATTTCACTATCGGTTAGCTCCATGCCCATCGTTATCAGCGAGTTGGTCTTCAAGGCGGAAATTGCCACGCCTTCCAAAAGACGGTTGCCCGACCGGGGACAAGCCTCACGGTCCGAGACCGATCAAAGGGTACTTGTCGAGGCCTGTGTCGAAGAAGTGATGCGCATTCTCGAACGCAAAAAGGAGCGCTAAATGTCTGACGGATTGCTTGCAAAACTCAGCATCATCCCGTTTTCCGATTCCGAGAATGTGCAACTCGGACCGCCGGCCGGTCCGCCGTTCATCGCGCAGTTCAATCCGGAGTCGTTCACGATCAACAATGAAATCGACTACGGCTCGGACGAGCCCGCGCACGGCGATACGGGCACGGAGGCGAAATTCAAGGCCGTCAAACCCAGAAAATTCACCTTCGAGTTTCTGCTCGACGGCACGGGCGCTGCCGGAGACAAGGTCGAGGTCCTGGCCCATATCGAGTTGTTCAAGCTGACGACCGGTTTCTCCGGTGTCATTCACCGGCCGAACTTTCTGGTCATCAATTGGGGCACGTTCGTTGCGAGCTGTGTGCTCGAGAGCTTCTCGATTACCTACAAGCTCTTCCGGTCGAACGGCACACCGCTCCGCGCCGTCATCTCGGCGACGTTTCGGGAACACTTGCCGAATGCCCTTCGGGAACTGGTCAAAAACCTGACTTCTCCCGATATCACGCATGCCCACCAGGTGGTCGAGGGCGAGCACCTCTCGCTCGTGACCCACCGGATCTACAAGGATCCGAAATACTACCTGCATGTCGCCGACGCGAACGGGCTCAATACGGTCCGACAAATCGATGTCGGATCAACCCTCTATCTGCCACCCATTGTATAGTTCGTAATCAGGATGCCAGCGATTCCCGTCACACAAGGCGTACCCGGTCCGGCGGACCTGACGACGTTCACCGTCAAGGTGGATGGAGAGGCCATTCCGGGCACCTACGGCGTAATCGCCGTCGACATCGAACGCTCGGTGAACCGGATTCCTTCCGCAAGGCTCATTTTGCATGACGGGGATCCAGCCGAACAGCAGTTCACCGTCAGCAGCGAGGACGTGCTGATACCGGGAAACGAGATCTCGATCGAAGCGGGGTATTCCTCCGAGGAGGAAGTGGTCTTTAAGGGCATCATCACGAAGCAGCGCATCGAGGCAAAGCGCGGTGGCAGAAGCCTGCTTCACATAGAAGCCAGGGATGCGGCGTTCCGGATGACCCTTGCCCGGAAGTCCCGCTACTTCACGGAGGTCAGCGACCAGGACGTATTCGAACAACTCATCAGGGAGTATGGCGGGCTGTCTGCCGATATCTCTTCGGCAGACGCGACCACCTATCCGGAGGTGGTCCAGGTGCAAGCGACCGATTGGGACGTACTCATCACGCGGGCAGAAAAAATCGGGCTTATCTGTCTGGCGGAAGACGGTACCGTCCGTGTGGAGAAACCGGACACGCAGGCGGATCCTTCGGTGACGCTCACATACGGCGCGGGCGTCTTCGATCTCGACATGGAGATGGATGCCCGCACGCAGCTTCCGGAGGTGGTGGCCAGGGCGTGGGATCCGGCAAACCAGGAGATTCTGTCCGGAGACAGTGACGACGCCGATGCTCCTTCGCAAGGCAATATCGACGGCAAGGAACTGTCGGAGGTCGGGGATCTCGATGAATACGCACTGACGCACACCGGCTCGTTGCAAGAGGGCGAGGTCACGGCATGGGCGGCGGCGCAGATGCTCAAATCCCGGCTGTCCCGTATCCGTGGGTCCGTGCGATTTCAGGGAAGATCGGACATCAAGGTCGGCGATCTGATCGAATTGGATGGTCTGGGCGACCGATTTAACGGGCAGGCCTTCGTCTCGGGGATACGTCATATGCTGGGCGAAGGAGACTGGACGACGACGATCGAGCTGGGACTCGATTTCGACTGGCATATCGACAAATATGCCGTCAGCGCCACGCGCGCCTCCGGATTTCATCCTGCGATCGGCGGATTGCAGATCGGAATCGTGACACAGTTGCAGGATGATCCGGAAGGCGAAGACCGCATACTGGTTCGGATCCCGGCGATCGACGCGGAAGCGGAAGGGACATGGGCCAGGGTGGGCACGCTGGACGCCGGCAACGAGCGCGGGACGTTTTTCCGGCCGGAAATCGACGACGAAGTGGTGGTCGGTTTCCTCAATGAGGATCCGCACGAGCCGGTCATTCTCGGCATGCTTCACAGCAGCGCGAAACCGGCGCCGATGACGGCCAGTGACGACAACCACGAGAAAGGGCTCGTTACACGAAGCGGGATGAAGCTCGTCTTCGATGACGACAAGACGTCGGTCACGGTCGAAACGCCAAACGGAAACAAGATCTTGCTGGATGACGACGGCGGAGAAATCACCATCGCCGACGAATCCGGCAATACGATAACACTGAGCTCAGACGGTATCTCGCTGGAAAGCGCGAAAGACCTGATCCTGAAAGCCTCGAACGACCTGTCGATCGAAGCCGTCAATCTGAAGATGAATGCCAACGCGTCCGCAACCGTCGAAGGCTCGGCAGGCGCCACCCTGAAAAGCGGCGGCACGACAGAAGTGAAGGGGTCGTTGGTGCAGATCAACTAGACTCATAATTCATAACTAATGACTATTGACTCATAGAGTGATTCATCGCCTTTGCTTC
>CAZIIP010000098.1:6620-10247 GCA_964539455.1 uncultured Rhodothermales bacterium | reverse complement strand
TTGTTGCGATGTACAGCTTCCTGTCGGCATTCGACCGCACCAGTTCACCCAGGAGGCCTTCGCTGTGACCTGCGCCGTAACCCCAGGCGGTATCAAAAAACGTGCAGCCCAGGTCGACGGCCAGCTGCAGCGAGGCGAGTGATTGGTCGTCATCGGAGCCCGTCCAGCCACCCATGCCCCACATCCCGTATCCTACTTCTGATATCTGCCAATTCGTTCGTCCAAATCGTCTGTATTTCACGATACCTTGCGTTTATGAGGCAAAATTAACGAAAATAATCACTGCGCACTGCCCTTCCGGGAGCGAGCAGCAGCTCGTAAATGGCTACATCCCGCCATCCCCCGCCGAGTCTTCCTACTTCGTGCTGAATTCCGACCAGTTGGAAGCCGAACTTTTCATGCAGATCGATGCTCGTTCGGTTATCGGCCAGGATTCTGGCTACCACGTGATGATACTCGAAAGAGCGACAGTAGTTGACGAGCTCATTTTGCAGTCGGGTACCCAATCCGAGTCTCCTGCCGGCAAGACTGCGCCTGAGGTACAGGGAGGTCTCGCACGTATACCGGTACCCAAAGCGGCTGCTGTATTGTTGAACGACTCCCCATCCGACTACTTCTTTTGCCGGATCGACCAGCACGAGCATGACCTCCCGGTCTGTCAGCTGTTGCAGCCTCTTTGCCATCGCCGGGCCGTTGAGGCCGTACGCGTCCATTGTAGCGTCGGAGGCATGCACCGACTCGTTATAGATATCTGCAATAGTATCCGCGTCGGCGATTTCCGCATGACGGATGTCAAATGCACGGGCCCATCCCATTGCTGCAATACCGTTCGATCAAACTAGTAAAGTAGCGAATCCAGTTGACCGGGATACGGCGTTAGGGCCTGGTGATGTTCCGAAACTGCGGCTTCGATCTCGGTAATGACGTCGGGGTGATCGGCAGCCAGGTTGAACCGCTCGGACGGATCGTGCTCGAGATTGAACAGTAACGGTGGATCGTGTTCTACCGGCTGATCGCCTACATAGGCGGACTGGGTAATGTAATGGAGTTTCCATACGCCCTTGCGGACGGCAAACAGCCATTCTTCCCGGTAGCAATAGACCAAATCACGAACGGCTTCGGTCTCCTGCGTCAGTACAGGCATCAGATTGTGCGTGTCCATCACGCGAGCCGAAACCCGAGACGCTCCTCCCTACGGCCACAAACCGCGAATTTCCATTGCTCTTGCGACGCGACCGACTCCCAGTACCATGGCCGCCATGCGCATGTTCAGGTTTCGTTCACGGGCCGTTTGCATTACCGCCTCGAAGCCCTGACGCATGATTTTGCCGAGACGATCGTTGATGTCATCTTCGCCCCAGAAATACGCCATAAGGTCCTGCACCCATTCGAAATAGGAAACGACTACACCGCCGGCGTTGGCGAGAATGTCCGGAATGACAAATACGCCGTTGTCGGTAAGGATCGCATCGGCCTCGGGCGTCGTCGGACCGTTTGCCGCCTCGGCGACGATCCGCGCCTTGATCCGTGCCGCATTGCCGGCGGTTATCTGGTTTTCCAGTGCAGCGGGAATGAGGACGTCACACGGCAATTCCAGCAGTTCGGCGTTGGTTATGGTCTCTGCGTCGTTGTAACCCTCCAGGTATCCCACGGTCTGTTTATAGCTGATGACTTCGGGGATGTTCAGACCGGAGGATTTGAAAATGCCGCCCCGGGAATCCGAGACCGCTATGACCTTCGCGCCGGCCTCGTACATCAGGCGGGCGGCCACGGAGCCGGCGTTGCCGAATCCCTGAACGACAACGGAAGCACCCTCCACAGGTATGTTCAACTCCTTCATGGCCTCGAACGTGGTAACCACTGTTCCGCGTCCGGTGGCTTCGTTTCTCCCGAGCGAGCCACCGATTTCGACCGGTTTCCCCGTGACGACACCGGTGACGCTATACCCCCTGATCATGCTGTAGGTATCCATGATCCAGGCCATGATTTGCGGCGTCGTATAGACATCGGGTGCAGGGATGTCCTTTTCCGGACCGATGATGATGCTCATCTCCATGGCGTACCGTCGCGCGAGATGCTCGAGCTCTCGGGGTGTCATCTCCTTTGGGTTGCAGATTACACCACCCTTCGCGCCGCCGTAAGGGATATTGACAATCGCGCACTTCCAGGTCATCCACATCGCCAGTGCACGCACTTCGTCGAGCGTGACGGCGGGATGAAACCGAATGCCGCCTTTGGATGGACCCCTGATCAAGCTGTGCTGTACCCGGTAGCCGGTAAAAACCTTGGCAGAACCGTCTTCCATCTTGACGGGAATAATGACCGTCAGTTCACGTCTCGGATGACGCAGGCGGTCGTGAACGAAGGAGTCGAGTCCCATAATCTCCGCCGCGAGATCCAGGTTGGTGAGTGCCACATTCCAAGGGGATTGTCCGTTTTGATTGCCCATGTTGGTCGCCTTCGTGAAGATTTGGTGATATGATCTCGGATAATTCAGCTAAGACCAGTAATTCCAGTTATTCAAACCTGCATAATTGTCTGGTAATACAAATTAACGGAAGGGCTTCCGTTCTGTATGCGCCGGAATGTAGGCGAGCCTCTAAATCCGATTAATGAAGATCGATCGAATCGGCAGGATCGCTACCGGTTTTGTAGCGAATCGGGTAGCACGGTGAAATCGAGTTCCCTGCCCAGACGTTCATAAAGCACGCGTCTTCCTGCCATATCTCCTTCCGTCACCGCGATTCCGTGAAACTGGTGGTTAAAGCCGTCGATATCCTTCCAGAGGGCCTGGATGCGCGTGGACATCAATCCGGAGTCCCGGAGTCCTGCGACGTCCATTCCGTCCGAGACATCCGCCACGCGAAGGCCCTCGAAGAGCGCAAGCAACTCCTCGTCGTCAGGTGATGAGGGACCAAGGGGTTTGAGCAGACTTTGGCCGCTTGACTCCCAGGTTAATAGCAGAAAGAGTGCAAGCAAAAGATGTGATCTGGAGATCATGACACCTGGATGGTTGGCCGACGTATGCACGCTATTTTAGTCTCTCGGACGAAGAACATCCAGCATAACACCACATGTTGAACCACAAAACGGAAGCGCTACCGGGCCTGAATATGCGGTGCCGCATTGAAGATGGGTGCAGCAATGCCGTTCTTCTTTCATTCAACCAACGCGAAGAACATGTCATATTGCACGTTGACCAGCAGGTGGTGGATGCGTACCGGTATCCCGGTGCACACCCCGGCGTCCGCAATATGCCGTCACATCATCGCTGGGATCGCGATCGCTATTATCATTATCTCCTAACCAGGGGGCGATCCCAAGCTTCACGTCGGGTTGAATTCGATGCGCTGCGAGGGAGAGCAGCGCCCCTCGAACGAGTTTTCCAATGGAGTTGTCACCCCGGGAATCTGCGAAAATCGAGCTTTTTGATACCACGTTGCGAGACGGCACGCAGGGCGAACATGTGTCGATTTCGGCCAAGGACAAGATCCGCATCGCAAAGAGGCTCGAGGCATTCGGAATCGACGTCATCGAAGGAGGGTGGCCCGGTTCCAATCCAAAGGACCAGGAGTTCTTCGAGCGTGCCAAGGATATGGAGTGGCCGCACGCCCAGATCTGTGCCTT
>CAZIIP010000098.1:0-6610 GCA_964539455.1 uncultured Rhodothermales bacterium | reverse complement strand
TGCGCCGGAAGACGATCCGAATCTGAAGGCACTGCTCGATACGAATACGCCCACGGTTTCGATATTCGGAAAAAGCTGGACGCTTCATGCGGAAGTAGCGCTGCGCGTAACACTGGAGGAGAATCTCGAACTCATTCGCTCTTCGGTCGCGTATTTGAAGGCCAACGGCAAGCGGGTCATCTACGACGCCGAACACTATTTCGACGGCTACCGTTCCGATGCGGGATATGCGCTTGAGACGCTTAAAGCGGCCGCAGATGCCGGAGCGGATGTGCTCGTATTGTGTGATACCAATGGCGGCATGCTTCCAAACGATGTGGCGGAGCGTGTCGCGGAAACCTGTGAGAGGTTCTCGTTGCCCATCGGAGTCCACACGCATAACGACGCGGGCTGCGCGGCAGGAAACGCCGTTCTTGGGATACAGGCGGGAGCCCGACATCTGCAGGGGACGATAAACGGCATCGGTGAACGCTGCGGAAACGCGGATCTTTGCAGCGTCATCCCCAGCCTGCAACTAAAACTCGGTTATCGGTGTGTCTCCGACGATCAGATCCGTCAGATTACCGATCTGGCGTATTTCGTCAACGACGTGGCCAATCTGGATCCGATCGACCGGGCGGCCTACGTAGGACGGAGCGCCTTCGCGCACAAGGGCGGCGTTCATGTTTCGGCGGTAATGAAAGATCCGCGCGCGTACGAGCACCTGGATCCCGATGAAGTCGGCAACCACCGGCGCGTGCTTGTTTCCGACCTGTCCGGGCAAAGCAACGTGCGATACAAAGTGGAGGAATTCGGGCTGGAAGGGTTGGAAAAGGACCAGGCACGCAAGGCGGCTGCACGAATAAAGGAACTCGAAAATCTCGGCTATGCCTTCGAAGCGGCCGAGGCATCATTTGAATTGCTTCTGCGCGCAATTCAGGGAGAAGACACGTCCTTTTTCGAACTGGAGCGCCTGCGCGTACGTACCGAGATGGGAGGGAGCGATCACTCCGAGGCGACCGTAGCCCTCCGGGTTGCCGATCATCGCGAACTGGTGGTCGGCGAGGGCAACGGACCGGTCGACGCGATGGCGTCGGCACTCCGTAAAGCCCTGAAGGGCATTTACCCGGAGTTGGAACGCATCCACCTCACCGACTACAAGGTGCGCGTGCTGACACCCGACAGAGGAACCGCTGCCATGGTTCGCGTGCTCATAGAACTCAGAAATGGCGCTTCGGCTTGGAATACCGTAGGCGTTTCGACCAATATCATCGAGGCAAGCTGGCAGGCGCTGGCAGACGGTATCCGGTATTATCTACTCCGCATGCGAAAAGACGCATGATCTCGTCACGGGCATGCGGTGCGTGATGAACGGCCCGATCGATGAGGCGTACCTTACCGGACAAGCATCCTCCCCTTCCGACGCCTCACGATAATGCGCGATTCATCAAGGAAACGGATTCTGGTAACCGGAGCGACCGGCTATGTCGGAGGCAGGCTGGTACCGCGTCTGCTGGAGACCGGCTACAGTGTGCGCTGTCTGGTGCGCGATCCCGCCCGTGTTCAGGGCAGATCCTGGTTCGCCGATGTCTCGTTGGTGCAGGCCGACGTCCTGCAGTGTGAGACCCTCGGCGCCGCCATGGAGGGAGTCGACACCGCATTCTACCTGGTCCACAGTATGGCCGGGGGTCAGGGCTTCCACGACCGTGATCTGCAGGGCGCCCGCAATTTCGGCGATGCAGCAAAGACGGCCGGGTGTGGGAGAATGGTATATCTGGGCGGGCTCGTCCCCACCTCGGATGAGCTTTCGGTGCACCTGGAAAGCCGTCGCGAGACCGGCAATGCCTTGCGCGAGGCCGGCGTTCCGGTTATCGAGTTCCGCGCCGGCGTCATCGTGGGCTCGGGCAGCCTCTCTTTCGAATTGGTCAGGTACCTCGTGGAGCGCGTACCCATTCTTATTACCCCCAGGTGGGTCAACACACAGACACAGCCGATCGGCATCCGCGAGGTGTTGGACTACCTGCTTGCATCTCTCGAACTAAAAGGAGATGAAGGTAGAATTATCGAGATCGGCGGGTCGGAGGTGCTCTCCTACGGCGACATGATGATGCAATATGCCGCCATCAGGGGGTTGCGGCGAAAAAAACTGCCTGTGCCTGTGCTGACCCCGCGGCTTTCTTCGTACTGGGTAGACCTTGTAACGCCGATTCCTGCCTCCATAGCCCGTCCACTGATTGACGGTTTGAAGTCCGAATTGGTCGTAAACAGTGATGACGCGAGGCAGCTTTTCCCGAACATCAAGCCGGTGTCGTATGCCGTTTCCGTTGAGAGGGCACTGGACCGCCTTGAAGCCAGTCAGGTCGAGACGGCCTGGACGGACGCACTGGCAAGCAGTTCCAAAGAAGCCGCCCCAGTGGTGCTTCGCTCCGTCGAAGGGATGATCATCGAACGCCGAAGGCGGGAGGTAGATGCGCAGATGCACGATGTATACAGGGTCTTCTGCGGAATGGGCGGCAGTCGTGGTTGGTTTTTTATGCAATGGGCGTGGGCATTTCGCGGTTTTATCGATCGGTTGGTCGGCGGTGTGGGATTGCGTCGCGGACGACGTGATCCGGATGAACTAAGGGTGGGAGAGGCACTCGACTTCTGGCGCGTCGAAGCCGTAGAACCCGACCATCTGATCCGTTTGCATGCAGAAATGAAGACGCCGGGAGAGGCGTGGCTTCAATTCGAGACCAATTCGCTAGCGAACGGCCGTTCGGAGCTATTGCAGACGGCCTATTTTGCGCCTAAGGGGCTTTGGGGCCTGGTCTATTGGTATCTGCTCTACCCGTTCCATGTCGTCATCTTCTCCGGCATGATCCGCGAAATCGGAAAACGCGCGGAAGCAGGCGAGCCGTCATCCGCCTGACAGGTTTCGGCGTGGCAGTCCGGTGGATTGAAGCCGCTTTTCAGGATTTATGTCCGGTCACGGGGTAATCACGCTTAGGTGCTGCACCTTGCCGAGACAACTCCCGCGGATTCGTTGAGAGTGGTGCAGTATTACATTGATTGTGGGGACGACGACTTCCTCGCGATCGGAAACGCGATGCTTCACGTCGTGCTGACGGGCCTCGTAGATGCGTTGAATCGGTATCGTGAAATCACGAAAATGCAGCCTTGCCGCATTGCACCATTCCGCGCCAGGTCCGTTCTTTGGTGACCGATGGCGTTAACCATAACCTGATTCTGATACAATGCGTCGACTCGCGGCCTCTATTTCCGTTATTGCAATAAGTGTCACCTCCATTACCGGATGCGAAGAGTCCGCCCCGGAAGGAGAAACCTATGACGTTCTCATTTACGGGTGTACATCGGCGGCCGTTGCCACCGCGGTTCAGGCCACTCGTATGGACAAAACGGCAGCGATGGTTTGTCCGGAGACCCATCTTGGCGGGTTAACGGCCGGCGGACTTACCTGGACCGATTCCGGAAGAAAAGAGGCTGTTGGTGGATTTGCGCGCGAGTACTACCGCCGGCTGAAGGTGTACTATGATCAACCCGATGCCTGGGTGTACCAGGAACCGGAAGAGTATCCACTGTACGAGCCTGACGGCGACGCCATGTGGGTGTTCGAACCCAAAATCGCCGAGCGGATGTATGAAGAGTTTGTGGAGGAGGCAGGTGTCGACGTATTCCGGGATCGATGGCTGGACCGGGAGAATGGTGTCGAGAAGCAGGGAGCAAAGGTGGTGTCGATCACCATGTTGAACGGTGAGACGTATCGGGGCAAGGTATTTGTCGACGCCACCTATGAGGGTGACCTCATGGCCGCGGCCGGCGTGAGCTTCACCGTTGGAAGGGAGCCCAACAGCATGTACGGAGAGACGCTCAACGGCGTTCAGAAGGCCAACGCGGTATCACATCAGTTTGAACATGACATCAGTCCCTATGTCGTCCCGGGTGATCCGTCCAGCGGTTTGTTGCCCAAAATTCATGGCGGTGATCCGGGAGAGGATGGTGAAGGCGACCACAGGGTGCAGGCCTACAACTACCGGATGTGTCTGACGAAGTTCGACGAGAACAAGGTGCCGTTTCCCAAGCCCGAAGGATATGATCCGATAGACTATGAGTTGCTTGGACGTTACCTGGACGCCGGCTGGAGGGCCCTGTTCGTCAAATATGATCCGGCACCAAACCGGAAGACCGACACCAACAACCACGGCGCGTTTTCGACCGATAACATCGGGATGAACTATGATTATCCGGAAGCGAGCTACGAGCGCCGGGCGGAGATTCTCAAGGAGCATGAGAACTATCAGAAAGGCCTGATGTGGTATATGGCATATGACGAACGTGTACCGGCGGATGTCCGCGAAGCGGTGAGTGAGTGGGGATTGGCTGCGGATGAATTTGTCGACAACGGCAACTGGCCGCATCAGATTTATGTTCGTGAGGCGCGCCGGATGGTGAGTGATTTTGTGATGACCGAGCGAAACCTGCGTGGCCTGGAGACAACCCCCCAGCCGATCGGGATGGGTTCCTATAACATGGACTCACACAATGTGCAGCGGTATGTCGACGAAGACGGCTTTGCGAGAAACGAAGGGGATATTCAGGTCAATCCCGGCGGGCCCTATCAGATCAGCTATCGGTCAATCGTGCCCAAGGCGGAGGAAGCGACCAACTTGCTGGTTCCGGTCTGCCTATCGTCTTCTCACATTGCCTACGGATCGATTCGGATGGAGCCCGTGTTCATGATTCTGGGTCACTCGGCGGCGACGGCGGCTTCGTTGGCAATTGACGTCGGCACCAGCGTCCAGGATGTCGATTATGCCGCGCTCAGGGAGCGGCTGCTTGCAGATGAACAGGTGCTGGAGTTGCCCGACATGACCGCCAATCTCGCAGGCGCAGATTCCGCGGAGTAGCTTCATGAGGAGCCGGACTCCGCGATGTCAGATTATGGAGCGTTCGTCGATTATTTGACAAGCCGCAAGTTGAGTGCTTTGTGCGTCAGCTATGACCCGAATCGCCTGCAGTACTCAGTTGGGCGCTAGTTGCAGATCGGCGATCACCGGGCGATGGTCGGAGGGATAGCGTCCGTTCCACTGATCGTCAATAGTGGCGAAATACCGGGTGCGGACGCCATTTGCCGTGAAGATGTAGTCTATCCGGCGCTGGTTGTTCTCATCTCTTGCGTCGAATCCGCAGCAGGTGCCTTCCGAGCCGACAGGTCCCGTTTCCGCCGACAGGTAGGCGTCCTCCATCGCAATCTGGCCGTGATAGTCGGGTTCGGTGAGTTCCGGATAGACATTTGAAAAGGGTATCGCGTTAAAATCACCTACCAGAATTACGGGAAGATCTCCCGCTTCCTCGCGGATTCTGCGTATGATCAAGCGGGCACTTGCCTCACGCGCCAGCCGTCCGCGGTGATCGAAATGCGTATTATAAAAAAGGAATATCGTGTCGTCCGTTTTGACGCGAAAGCGACCCCACGTTACGATTCGGGGCAATGCGGCGTCCCACCCGACACTGCCGGTGTCGGCCGGGGCCTCGGATAGCCAGAATACTCCCGCATCTTCCAGTTCGAGCAGATCGGTACGATAGAGGATGGGGGAGAACTCACCGGCCTTCAGGCCGTCGTCACGGCCCGCACCGATCCACGCCATTTTCGGGAGTGCTGAATCCAACTCGACAAGCTGGCTGTGCAGCACCTCCTGCAGACCCGCAATCGCCGGCTCATGGTGACGGATGAGGCCGGCCACCCGGTGTTTTCGGATGGGCCAGTAGTCGATGCCGTCATCGGGATTGGCGAACCGGATGTTAAACGACATGGCACGGATAGCCACCGTCGTGTCCGTCTCGGGAACGATGTTTTTTGATGGAAGAGCAGACATAAACAGCAATACAAGTAGCAGCATCGAGGTCAACTCCCAAAGTTGGTGTAAAAAGTACAGAGGCTCATGCCGCCTGTCGGAAGGGGGTTGTTTCGGATTGTTTTTCGTTTGGGCACATCGTTCCGGCAGTTGGGTAGGGGCATCAGGAATGCTGGAAAAAATAAGGAGGAGGGGCGTAATTTGGAATTAGAAATTAGTAATATGTAATTAATAATTAGTGATTAGTAATAATAAAATAGCAAATATAAACAGCTCTAATAATTATGGGTATAAATTAGCAGAACGATTTACAATTTTAGAATAGAAGTCAGGAGTCGGAAGTTATGAGTCAGGAGTCGGAAGTTATGAGTCATGAGTCAGGAGTTATGAGTCAGGAGTCGGAAGTTATGAGTCAGGAATCAGGAGTCAGAAGTTATGAATCGCCCCGTCAGTCCCTTGTAAAAGGAACAAACCGTACCGGCATGACCCGCTCCCGCCGGATTTCGCCGTCACGTTTCTCGATGAGCGTGAGATATTGTGTCCAGTTTCTGGGACCCACGGGAATCACCAGTTTGCCCCCTTCTGCGAGTTGTTCGATGAGCGGCGGGGGCACTTCCTCCGGTGCTGCGGTCACGATAATGCCGTCAAAGGGTTGTTTTTCGGGCCATCCTGCAAATCCGTCTCCCGCACGAACGACGATGTTGTCGTAGCCGAGCGAATCCAGCAGACGAGCCGCCGAACGGGCCAATTCGGGAACGATTTCGATTGTATAAACC
>CAZIIP010000097.1:0-10270 GCA_964539455.1 uncultured Rhodothermales bacterium | reverse complement strand
GCAATAACGTCGTACTCGTCCGGCCGCGTCAGAATCTGCTGAAGGAAGGCGTCGGCAATCACGTCCTTGACGATCACTCCACCTTTCAGTACGCACCAGGGGCCGCCATCCAGTGGTTGCGCACCGAATTCTTCGGTTGCCACTTCATACCCCCAATCACGAAACGCTCCTTCCGTAAACTTCATGATGTTGCCCTTGTGCACGAGGGTGACATTGCGCCTCCCATGGTCCAGCGCATATTGAATGGCGGATCGAACGAGACGTTTGGTGCCTTCCTCTGAGATGGGTTTGATACCCAGGGCGCTTGTCTCCGGGAAACGGATGCTCGTGACGCCGAGTTGCTCACTGAGAAAGGTCCGCAGTGTAGTCACCTCGCGGGATCCGGCACGAAATTCGATGCCTGCATAAATGTCTTCCGTGTTCTCACGAAAGATAACCATGTCCACGCGCTCGGGATGTCTCACCGGGGAGGGGACACGGGGAAAGTGTCGAACCGGACGTACGCAGGCAAAAAGGTCCAGCTTCTGGCGCAACGCCACATTGAGGGAGCGGATGCCGCCGCCAACAGGGGTGGTAAGGGGCCCCTTGATGGCGACACGATACTTCTTAATAGCCGACAACGTGTCTTCCGGCAGCCATGATCCGAGGCTGGCGTTGGCCTTTTCGCCGGCGAGTACCTCAATCCACGCGATGACACGATCGCCTTTGTAGGCTTTATTTACCGCAGCATCAAAAACCCGCCGGGCCGCGTGCCAGATATCGGGCCCGATGCCGTCGCCTTCGATAAAGGGAATAATCGGTCTGTCAGGGACCAGCAAGGTGCCGTTTTCAAAAGTAATCGAACCGGCGTCCGAAAGTGCTGAGGGATGGGCGTGACTGGGCATAGATGACGAATTTGATGCGTGATAAAAGGGTGGGACCGACGAGCGGCGTGCAACTGTTGGACTGCAAAAATACGCAACTCCTTCTATTAAACTCAGAGACGTCCAAAAATTGCTCTGAGACGCAATTCCCAGACCTTGAAAGCGGCTTCCCGAATGATCGCGCGCGTCATTTTCGATGTCCCCTGTACCCGTTCGGTGAAAACGATGGGTATCTCTACGATTTTAAAGCCGGCCTTCCAGGTACGATAGTTCATTTCCACCTGGAACGAATAACCGTTGGATCGCACCTTTTCGAAGTCGATTGCTTCCAAAACCTCGCGCCGAAAACACTTGAATCCGGCCGTTACGTCCCTGACCGGCATCCGGGTGATGACGCGCGCATAGATCGAGGCACCGTATGAAAGAATGAGCCGGGAAAGCGGCCAGTTGACTACGCGAACACCATCAAGATAGCGCGACCCGATGGCCAGATCCGCTCCCTCTTCGACCGCCAGGATGAGTCTGGGAAGGTCGTCCGGATTGTGCGAAAAATCGGCATCCATTTCACAAATCGCCTCGAAATCACCCTCGAGTGCAAACTCGAAACCGCGAATGTATGCGGTGCCGAGTCCCAATTTGCCGCTCCGTTTCAACAAATGGAGCCGATTGGTGTGCTTTGGCAGCAGCTCGGAGACGATTTCTGCGGTTCCGTCCGGTGAGGCGTCGTCCACAACCAGCACGCTGATGTGGTCGCCGAGTCCCAGCACTTTCTCGACGATGGCTCCGATGTTCGTTGCCTCGTTATATGTGGGAATGATGACTAGGGTCTTCACGCGGCACTCGCTGGTGGCAGCCTTCCGGGAGCTGTCGTCATATGTGGCAAAGGGCGATACGGTGTTCAATCCTATTCCGTTTGACCGTATTGCATCGTTAGACCAAAAGAAATCAACCTGATAGTATCAAAAAACGCAGATCTACGATTCCGGTTCTAGCTCGCGCTTCAAAAAATCCAGTGTTTTCTCCGCAAGCTCCGGGGGCGGTGGGGGAGGTTGGTCTTCGTGGATGAGTTCGACCGTCGTGCGGAACTGGTGAAGATATGCCTCGCATGACGGGCAGTAGTGGATGTGTTCCTCAAACTTCCGCATGGTGGTTTCATCGAGATCGCCGTCCAGGTAGTCGGACAAAAAAGATGAAACGTCACGACACGTGAGCGTCTTTCCGAACAGGTGTTTAATGAGATATTTGATCATCGAGCAGTTTCCTCAAAGCCTGTCTTGCCCTGTGCAGGCGCACCCGCATGGCGCCGTCACTGATGCCCATGATTTGAGCGACTTCCTCGGCTTCCATTTCCTGAATGTCTCTGAGAACGATAACGGTTCGGTAGCCGTCCGGCAACCGGTCGATCGCGTTGTGGATTATCGACTTCATTTCATCCCGCTCGATGGCCTCTTCCGGATTCCAATGCGCAACGGATGACGCATGTCGGCCGCCGGACGTAAAAGACGGTTGCAATCGGTCGAGATCACTTTCCTCGAGTAGGTCATACCGCGTCGACTTTCGCAACGAAGCCCGAGCAAGATTGATGCCTATCGAACAAAGCCACGTGGACAACTTGGCATCTCCTCTGAATGAATCGATTTTTCTTATCGCCTGCAAAAAAGTCTCCTGCACCAAGCTCTGCGCTTCATCTGCATCCCTGATCAGACGACGAATACAGCTGTACACACGCGCAGACTCATTCCGCACCACTGCATCCATAACCGCAGGATCCCGGTGCCTGAGCGCGTCTATGTCATATGTGTCACCAGACCGCCTAGACGTTACACGCATATTATTGTCTGCCAATTGGTCTGCCATAAATGATCCCGGGATAGAGGCGACATGGCCGGTGCCACCCAAAGATAGGCAGCCGGATCTGTTCACTCAAGAAATAGTACGGCGCTTCCGTTTGCCTGGATTCCGTCCGTAGATCGGTGATTCGTTGTCGAATTTCGTATCTTTTTTAGCTTTCATATATCCGGCCTCACCGCGTTTGCCGGTGCCGGTTTTGAACAAATGCATCCGGAGTGGTTATCAAAGAATACCATGGCTTCACCGAACAAAAAGAAAAAACAGGGAGTGGCGACCAGGAAAAAGGATCCCGTATCGTTGGTACCGGAAGAGTTTCCGGACGGCGTAGAAAAAGACGAAATCACATTCAAGCATTATACGAGGGCTGAAAACGACCACAAGGATCTCGGCCTGTCGGATGATGACCTGGTCGGGATGTACCGAAGCATGATGCTGCAGCGCCGGTTCGAGGAACGTGCCGCCCAGGCGTATGGAAAGCAAAAAATCTCCGGTTTTCTACACCTCTATATTGGACAGGAGGCCGTCTCTACCGGATCGGTCTATGCGCTGACACCGGAGGATTATGTCATCACGGCCTACCGTGACCACGGAATGGGACTGGCTCTGGGTATGTCGGCCAACTCCTGTATGGCGGAGCTGTACGGCAAAATCGATGGCTGCTCGCGGGGAAAAGGCGGGTCGATGCACTTTTTCGATGCGGAGCGTCGTTTTTTCGGTGGACACGGCATCGTTGCCGGGCAGATACCGTTGGGAATCGGGATCTCTTTCGCCCAGAAGTATCAGGAGACGGGAAACGTTTGTGCAACGTTTTTCGGTGACGGCGCCATCCAGCAAGGCGCCTTTCACGAGGCGGCCAATCTGGCCGGGCTTTATGACCTTCCTGCCGTCCTTGTGTGTGAGAATAATATGTATGGTATGGGCACCGCGGTCGATCGGTCATCTGCCAACACCGAACTGTACAAACGGGCGATCGGATACGACATGGAGGGTATGTTGGTGAACGGAATGGATGTTTTCGAGGTCTATCGTGCCATGAAGGATGCAATAGCACTCGCGCGAAAAGGAAAGCCCTCGCTCGTTGAGGTTCGCACGTATCGGTACCGCGGACATTCTATGAGCGATCCGGCCAAATATAGAACCAAGGAAGAACTGGAAGAGCGACGTAATCGGGATCCCATTCTTCGCCTGAAGGGGTATATCCTCGAGCAATCCATCGTCGAACAAGATGATCTGGACGTGATTGACGCAGAGGTGAAAGACGAGGTGGCCGCATCGATGGACTTCGCGGAGCAGAGTCCGTTTCCGCCCATCGAAACGATATACGAGGATGTTTACGTTCAGGAGGATTATCCCTTCTTAACGGACTGACGGTTCGTCCCACCCCGTGATTCCTTTTCCGGATAAGAATTGAGATAAAAACAAAGCGAATTCAATGGCGGAAATGCAGCTACGAGAGGCCATTCGTGCCGCAATGGTCGAAGAAATGGAACGAGACGACCTCGTATTTCTGATCGGCGAGGAAGTCGCCGAATATGACGGAGCATACAAGGTAAGCCAGGGGATGTTGGACAAGTTCGGCGACAGACGGGTGATTGATTCACCCATCAGCGAAAACGGCTTTCTCGGACTCGGGATAGGGGCCGCCATGAGCGGTTTGCGCCCGATAGTCGAATTGATGACATGGAACTTCTCCTTTGTCGCATTTGATCAACTCAAGTCAAATGCAGCAAACATCCGGTATATGTCGGGCGGCCAGTTCAAACTGCCGATCGTATTTCGGGGAGCGAACGGAGCGGCCGGCCAGCTGGCCGCCACGCACTCGAATTCGGTAGAAAGCCTCTATGCAACCATCCCGGGTTTGAAGGTGATTTCAATTTCGAATCCCGATGATGCGAAGGGGCTGCTCAAGTCGGCCATCCGGGACGACGATCCGGTACTTTTCCTGGAAAGCGAACTGATGTTCGGCATGAAAGGGGAGGTTTCCGATGAAGAAGACTACACCATCCCCATCGGCAAGGGTCGAATCGGTCGAGAAGGTGACGATGTTACGATCGTAGCCTGGAACAAGAGCTACTGGGTCGCCATGGATGCGGCGGAGGAACTGTCGAAACAGGGATACGAGGCGGAGGTGATCGATCCACGGACGATTCGCCCGTTGGATATGGAGATGATCCTCGCCTCCGTCAAAAAGACGAACCGGCTGGTCGTGGTGGACGAATCAAATCCCGTCGCAAGCGTGGCCTCCGAGATTGCATTTCGCGTCCAGGACGAAGCATTCGATCATCTCGACGCACCCGTCCAAAGGGTTACAACAACGGATACGCCGGCACCATATGCGAAAAATCTGATCGAATACTACATGCCGCGCGCAGAAGAAACCGTGGATGCCTGCAAGCGTGTCTTGTACGTCAGCTAGCAAGCGCAGGCGATCCTGCTCACTGTTCTTATACGAAAGCGAAAAGGTAAAGTGACATGGCCATACCGGTCGAAATGCCCAAGATGAGCGACACGATGGAGGAGGGGGTGCTCGTAGCCTGGCTCGAGGAGGAAGGCGCCGAGTTGTCTGCCGGTGACATTATCGCCCAGGTGGAAACGGATAAGGCAACCATGGACCTGGAAGTGTACGATGACGGCACACTACTCAAGCGCGTCGTAGATGAGGGTGCAGCCGTACCGATTGGAGGCCTTATCGCTATTTTGGGAGACAAAGGGGAAGACACCGACGACATCATTGCGAAATATGCCGAAAAGGGCGGCGAAAGACCCTCGGAAAATGGTGAGGAGGCAAGCACAGGGGACGGTGAGGAGGCGGCTCCGTCCGACGGACGTCCGGAGGCGCCCGTTGCAGACGTGCCGCCCGAGGGTGATGTCAAGGCGTCACCGCTTGCCAGGAGGATGGCACAGGAGCGCAATCTCGATTTGACGAACATCCAGGGAAGTGGGCCGGACGGTCGTGTCATCAAGCGGGATATCGAAGCGATCATTGAAGGAAAAGCCGAACCCGCGCCTCGGCCTCCCGAACAGCGAAAGCCACGCGCTCCGGAACGTGCTCCCGCTCCGCCTGCCGTGCCGCCACGTCCCGTACAACCCGCCGGCGATCGGCCGGAGGTGGAATCTCTACCGATCTCGCAAATGCGCAAGACGATCGCGCGACGGTTGTCTGAAAGCAAATTCGGTTCGCCGCATTTCTACGAGACCATTGAGGTCGACATGGAGCGGGCCATTCAGATGAGGACGCGGCTCAATTCCGTCGCGGAGGCCCGCGGTCTTCCGAAAATCAGCTTCAACGACATCGTACTCAAAGCCTGCGCGGCGGCCTTGCGGCTCCACCCCGACGTGAACGCCTCCTATGTAGAATCTGAGGGTGTGATTAAACGTTACCGCGATATTCATATCGGTGTTGCGGTGGCGGTCGACGAAGGGCTGTTAACTCCGGTGGTTCGAAATGCGGACCTGAAAGGGCTGGCGGAAATTGCAGGCGAGGTGAAGCATCTAGCCGAAAAGGCGCGCGCGAAGGAGTTGCAGCCACCCGATTGGGAGGGCTCGACATTCACCATCTCAAACCTGGGAATGTTCGGGATAGACAGCTTTACGGCCATTATCAATCCACCCAATGCATGTATTCTTGCTGTGGGTGGCATACGCGACGTGCCCGTGGTTAAAGACGGAGCCGTGGTGCCCGGAAAAAGGATGGCCATTACGCTTTCTTGTGATCACAGGGTGGTGGACGGTGTGGTCGGGGCCCGGTATCTGAATACGGTCAGGACGTTTCTGGAAGACCCGTCCGCCATTTTGCTTTAGGCAAGGACGTAGCGGACGTTGGGATGCGAACGCCCCCGTGACCGAGGAGAGCATCTCGAAGTGGTCCCAAGGTCGATAGGCAGGTTTGGCTCATGCCCGCAATAGACGTGTAAGGACCCGTGAAGAGATGACGAGACAAGGACCGTCCGGCAACGAAGGGCGGCATCTCGGAAAACAGTTGACGGCGCCGTCGCAGCAGAGGATCCAACCAAAGTGCTAACCGAAAATGATCGTACGATTTGATAACCGGGAAGGTGTTCAACTTGCCGCCCGTCTCGAAATGCCGTTGGGCGCCGCTCCGAAGGGATACGCCGTTTTCGCCCACTGCTTCACCTGCTCAAAAAATCTGAAAGCCGTGCGCACGATCAGCAAGGCGCTCACACAGCAGGGGATAGCGGTACTTCGATTTGACTTCACGGGTCTTGGCGAAAGCGAAGGTGACTTCGCCGATACCACCTTTTCGTCTAACGTAACGGACCTTGTCGACGCATCGGAATACCTCGCTGCCGAATTCGAGGCACCTTCCCTTCTGGTAGGCCACTCACTCGGAGGAGCGGCGGTATTGCAGGCCGCCGAGGCCCTGCCTTCGGTAAAAGGGGTCGTAACCATTGGTGCACCGGCCGATCCCGTACATGTAACCCACCTGTTGGAATCGAGCCGCGAACAAATCGAAACAAACGGCTACGCCGACGTCAAACTGGCCGGCCGTTCATTCAGAATCAAGAAGCAGTTTCTGGACGATCTCGATGACACCAACATGCAGTCGTCGATCTCGTCACTCGGTCGTGCCTTGCTTGTGATGCACTCGCCCGTGGATAGCATTGTCGGCATAGGGCACGCCGGCAAGATTTTCCGCGCAGCCAAACATCCGAGGAGCTTCGTTTCTCTCGATACCGCCGATCATCTCCTCAACGATCCGGAGGATGCCGAATACGTAGGATCGGTAATCGGAGCGTGGGCCCGACGATACCTGAGGGATTCCGGAACGGAAAAATCGCAAGAACGGGACGAAACCGTGTACGTACGGACCGAGACCGACCGGTATCGAACGGAGAACGTTGCCGGTCCGCATGCATGGATCAGCGACGAACCGGAAAACGTGGGCGGTACCGACCTGGGGCCCGCTCCCTATGACTTGTTGCTGTCGTCATTGGGATCCTGTACGACCATCACGGTTCGTATGTATGCCGATCGTAAAGAATGGCCGCTGGAGGCGATTGATGTCGCGCTGCGGCACCGAAAAGTAAAAGCCAGGGATTGTGATGAATGCAGTGCCGATACCGGACGGGTGGATGTGATCGAGCGTGATATCACATTAACCGGAGACCTGAGTGAAGAACAGCGTAAACGGTTGCTGGAAATAGCCGACCGGTGTCCTGTTCATCGCTCACTCCACTCCGAGATTATTGTACGCAACAACCTGAACCCGAATGGCCCGCGCGATGAAGACGAATAAAATTGAGCTCAATTTCGTTCGAAGAAATGAGAGCGAAATGCTGAGGAGGGCATCGGATTTCCGGAAAGAATTGCAGGCCAGACGTTCCGTGCGCGATTTTTCGGATGAACCGGTTGCCAAACGCCTGATCGAGGAGGCCATTCGTACGGCAGGCACCGCACCATCGGGTGCCCACCGGCAACCCTGGACATTTGTTGCAGTCGACGACCCGACCCTCAAACAGAACATACGCAAAGCGGCCGAAAAAGAGGAATTCGAAAGTTATCACGGCCGCATGCCGCCGGAATGGCTGGAAGCACTGGCTCCGATCGGTACGGATTGGCGAAAACCGTTTCTGGAAACGGCCCCTTGGCTCGTGATTTGCTTCGCACAGCGCTATTCCGAGGGACCGGATGGTGCACATCACAAAAACTACTACGTCGCCGAAAGCGTGGGTATCTCTTGCGGGCTTTTCATCTCCGCCATCCACCACATGGGCCTGGTGACGCTTCCACATACGCCGAGCCCCATGCGTTTCCTGAACGACATCCTGAATCGGCCGGAGAATGAAAAAGCCTATATTCTGTTTCCGGTAGGTTTTCCCGCTTCCGACGCCCGTGTCCCAGACCTTACGCGCAAACGGCTGGAAGATATCAGCCAATGGAACGTTTGAGCCGGCCCGCCGATCAAGCAGTTGAGCAAAGGAACCAACCACTCAGCCTGCGGGTTCGATTTGACCTTGTAGTGGTAGTCCACCGACGATCGAAGTGTGCGAAGACTGAGATCCAGACGAATCCTTCGTGTTTTGACGCTGATATTGCTTGTCAGCGTGGCCTCGTGGGTGCTCCCGCCGGCCGTTCGCGCGTCCATGACGCTCGCCCGGTTGTCGCCGGACTGGATTGCCGATCAGATCGAAAATGGCGGGACCTCTACCTCGGAAGACTCCGGCGCCTCGCAGCTCGTGAAGCGTTTGGCCGAGCCATTGACGGTTCGCACGGGTTTCGAAGCGGATGATCCTGAAGCACGCATCGACGATTTGGCACGTGTGAATCTTCTGCACCAGGTGCTGCTGGACAGCATGACGTCGGTGTTGTCGATCTCGGGGCTTACTGGACAGCGCGTGCTGTCGAAGATCGACCGGCAAGATGTTTCGCGTGGGCTATTGTCGGGTAGTGTAGATGGATTCGTCGAAATCGGCTCACTGCATGTCATACGAAGGGATACCCAGGCACCCGTTCCGGGTGGATTGCTCACGCGAATTTTGAGCGAGTCTTTTCCTCTGGGCCCCTAGCCTGCCGGCCCGTGGCGGAAGTAACCATCCGCCTTTCACTCTCTTGATCTGTATATCCGGTGCAATTCCATGCGCCGGTACACCCACTTTTTGGTTCAATTATTATGCAGAACAACCGACTTAAACTGGCCGTTGTGGGTCTGTTCCTACTGCTATCCGGCTACTATTTGTATCCGACGGCGCGAGACGCACTCTACCAGCGCAAGCTGCAGGGCATGGAAGAGGCGGAAAGAGAAGCCTACACACGGGAGCATTTCGCATCGATCAATTCCGCCGGCGAAAGGGCCCTCAAACTCGGTCTTGACCTCCGCGGCGGTATGCTGGTAACCCTCGAAGTACGCGTGAGTGCCCTGATGCGGGCCCTTGCCGAGGACACGGACGACCTTTTCGATGATGTGCTGGCGGCCGCTACCGAGCGTACCGCTAATGAGCAGATTACGTATATCGAGGCGTTTCAGGAAGAGTTTGAGGCTCGGGATCCGGACTACCGTCTTTCGCGGTATTTCCGGAATGCGGACGAGGGGTTGACCCGGCGCTCGGATAACGGCGAGATCATCAGCTATCTCAGAACAGAAGCCGGGGAAGCAGTCGACCGGGCGATTGAGATCATTCGACAAAGGGTAGACCGATTCGGGGTCACGGAACCGTCCATTCAGAAGCAGGGAACCCGCCGAATCATCGTTGAATTGCCCGGGGTGAGCGATGCCGAACGCGTCCGGGATTTGCTGAGGGGTACCGCCCGACTCGAATTCCGGCTGATGGCCGATCCGAATGAAGTCAACAATGCCGGCCAGGCGGTTCTTGCCTACTACGATGCACTGGCTAATGAAGCAGAGGAGGATACGACGGATACCGGTGAGGCGTCACCCGAGGATTCCACTGAGGTTGCGGAGACGGAAGCCGACACCTCCGCGATCGATCTTCTTGCCGGCCAGGCCGGCGAGGAAGAGGCAGAGAACCCGCTGCTGGAGGTTTTTCAGCCGATCTTCGGCGGTGTAAGAATCGGCTATGCCGCGGTTGCGGATACTG
>CAZIIP010000096.1:0-10295 GCA_964539455.1 uncultured Rhodothermales bacterium | reverse complement strand
AAGAGCCCGTCCATCGCGTCGACTTGCGCAAAAGCGTCCGCGGGGTCCTGCAAGGCCCAGTCAACAAACCGGCTACCCCCGGCTGCTTCCTGGCCTAACAGTGGCCGTGCAAGCAGCGCGAACACCGGAAGAAGCCACACGATGAGCCGGCAGCCGGAAAGGATTCGCCGATGCAGAGCCGGTTCGGCCACCGCCGCCGAATGCTTACGTGACGGCGAAAGCTCGGAGTGATACTCGTTCAAAGAATTCGAAAATAGACTGGCGTGCTTTGTGGTCATTTTACGCATGTATGATTGAGGGGCTTGAGGGATTCGTGCGCCGGACCATTTCATCAGCCATACCCAAACGTTGCATGTGTAACAAGGCACTGTTTCTCCAGCTGTCGATGACCGCCTTGTTGGTTTCGGCTTGTGGTCATGATTCGTTCAGCATCCGGTCACATCTCAGCG
This sequence comes from uncultured Rhodothermales bacterium, assembly GCA_964539455.1. Lineage (GTDB taxonomy): Bacteria > Bacteroidota > Rhodothermia > Rhodothermales > CAYLXM01 > CAZIIP01. The sequence goes on along the minus strand of CAZIIP010000096.1, from coordinate 9,846 downwards.
AGCAAAGATACTACGACTATTTGGCCACCCTCGTGCAGATGCGATTGCCGGGCAGTCCTGAAATCGACCAGCAAGAACTCTTCATCGAGGAAGCCATCCACATATTCAAGCACGAGCGCATGATCGCCTATCTGATGCCGGGCATCACAGACTACAAAAGGCTGTCCCTGCGTTCGCTCGATTCGATCGCAGTCTCCGTGATGGACTCGGGAAACTCTCCGTATGAATGCAGCCGGCTGACCTCATCGATCGGTGGACTCATGTTGACCGTCGCGATCTTCCGCAATCCGTTGGCGCCCGAGGATATGGCCGTCCGCTATGCAGATCGGTTGCTTTCCGATCACAGCATAGATTTTCGGCTGCTGCTGCAAACGCTCCGGCATCTCTCGGAACAGTCCAATCCCGCCACGCAGCACCTTGCACGACGGGCGGTGCGGCAATATGCCGCCTATCGGCGCGCCCTTATACGCATAAAAACGGACATGCAGCCTGAAATCATCCTGCTTGGAATAGACGACGTGCTTGCCCTGAATTTCGCACCCGAATTTGAACTTCTTGCAGAGGGACAGCCGATAGAAAGCGGTGACGCAGAGCCTTTTCCATACGACGTGGTTCCCGGAAGAAATAATCACGGCGCCAGCATATTGCCGACGGATTCACAGACCAGTTTGCCTTGATCCGTCAAACGCAGCTTGCCGTTCCGGATGGAAGCGATAAGCTTCTCCGATTCGAGTTGCGCTAGGGCCTCTACACGCTCTGTGAGCAAATCGAATCCGTAGTCATTTTCAAGTTTTTCGAGGTCAATCCCTTCGGAGGTGCGCAGCCGTATCATGACGTATTCCCTTGCCAGACGGTCAGGATCGAGTAAGCGTTCCTCTTCGACGACACTTCTTCCAGCAAGGGCCTGTTCCGTATAGGCGTGAAGGTCACGTGTGTTCGACCAACGGCGTACGCCCGTTTTCGGCAGTCGATGCCACCAGAATGAGTAGGCGGAAGGTCCGAACCCGGCCACATTTCCATGATCGGAGTAGAGCGCACTGTGCCGGGATTCTTTGCCCGGTTTCGCGTAATTCGTCAACTCGTAGTACCCGTAGCCCCTGCTTCTCAGATAGTCCATGGTGAAGAGCATTTGATCCGCCCGGTCCTCTTCGGAAAGTTGTCCCAGTCCTCGGGCTTCGAGGTCCGGCGCAAGCGGCGCGCCCGGTTCCAGAGTGAGTTCATACGTCGAAATATGCGGTACCGAAAGGTTTGCGGCACGTTCCAGATTTGCAGCCCAATATTCGGCCGGTTGATCCGGAACCGCAAGCATTAAATCAAGCGAAACATTTCCGATTCCGGCTTGCCGAAGCGCGAGTACGGCCTGCTGGATATCCTCTCCCGTATGCCGGCGGCCGAGCAACTCAAGGTCGCGTTTGTAGAAGGATTGGGCACCGAGCACAACCCGGTTCATCCCCAGCCCGGCCAGAGAGCGAGCAAATGACGAATCAACGTCTTCCGGATTGCACTCAATGCTGACCTCTGCATCCGGTATAACGGAAAAGCCTTTTTCCAGCGCCTCTCGTATCCGGCCCAACTCCTGATGCGGCAACACCGACGGTGTCCCGCCGCCGAAATAGATCGAGCTGATGGACTCATCCGCCGCGAGCGTGGCCGACGCGCGGCCGATCTCGCTACAGAGTGCTTGCGTAAACCGCGCAGTAGACCGTTTCCGGACGACGTGGAAATAGTCGCAATACGGGCAACTGCTTCTGCAAAAAGGGACGTGGACGTATGCTCCGGCCATATAAAAGCAGGTGGTGGTACCCGGTATGCGCGCCACATAAACCGGATGCGACACGCTTGTAAAGATACGTTGCGAATGTCAACCGGTGGGCTTGCAGACCACAAAATCATCCCTCACACAGCATATTTGCGGTATTGAACGACCGCAAGGGTCAAAACGACGACGGCAAATGAGGCGAGATACATAAATTGGGTCTTTATTGCGGAAAAGCCCGCTCCCTTTAGCAACACACGCCGCATAATTTCGATAAAGTGAGCAAGCGGATTGGCAAGTGCGATCTTCTGTGCCCAAATCGGCATGGCTTCGATTGGAGTAAAAAGGCCACTAAGCAGGATGAACAGGACAAGGAAGAACCAGGAGATGAACACGGCCTGCTGCTGCGTCTCCGTTACGGTCGATACAAGCAATCCAAATCCGAGCATCACAAGAAGGTAGACGCCTGCCAATCCGAACAGGAGTAGGAGATTTCCACGCATCGGCACCCGAAAAAGCACCCAGGCAACGATTAAGCCGAACGCCAATTCTGCGAGCGCAACAATCCAGAAAGGAAGAAGCTTCCCGACGATGAATTGCCCTTTCCTTATCGGAGTCACGTTCAACTGTTCGATAGTACCGATTTCTTTCTCACGGACGACATTCATGCCCGACAGGACGGTACCGATCATCGTGATCAGCAAAACCAGAATACCGGGGACCATAAAATGACGGTAGTTCAGTTCTTCGTTATACCAGAATGCCGGTTTGGCTACGATGCCGTCCATGGTCGACGACACAGGTTGCATTCCCGCCTTGAGATTGCGGTTAAAAGACCGGAGGATCTGAACCAGATATGCATTGACCACTCCAGCCGCGGCTCCATCTTCCGCATTCAAGACGATTTGTAGGGCAACCTGCTCTCCGCGTGCAAGTCTAGTTTCCAAACCGGCCGGTATTCGAAGCACGGCATTTGAGCGGCGTTGCAGGATGTCCAGGTCCGCAATCTCCGCTCGATACCTGACTGCGGTAATATCGAAATAGCGGGACGCCTGTATGTCCCTCACCAGCCGCATGGAGGTCTGCGAACCGTCCATGTCCTCGACACTGAGGGCCGTATTTTTGACCTCGAACGTGGCGGCAAAGGCGAGCACAATGAGCTGGATGAGCGGCATTATGAAAATGATGGGCAGCATCGTCCGATTCCGGAAAATCTGCAAAAACTCCTTCTGCAATATGTATCCGATCGTCCGCATTTGCGTGGTCGATATATTGGCGCGCACTTGGTTCAGTCCAGTCTGACCTTGAAGTTTCTGACGCTGATGCCGATGTATGCGAGCGTCATCAGTACGAGCATTGCCGTTTCAAGCAACAGGTGCCCGAAGCCGACCCCCTTGATCATAATCCCCCGAATGACAATCAGAAACCATTTCGCGGGGACGATGTGGCTCAGGTACTGAAGGATGGCAGGCATACTCGAAACCGGGAATATGAATCCTGACAGCAGAATTGTCGGCAGCAACAACCCGGCCAACGAGATCATCATTGCCGTCTGTTGCGTGTTTGCTTTCGTAGATATCAGTATCCCCAGCGAAAGCGCGCAGATGGTGAAAAGAAGCGACTGCAGCAGAAGATGAATCAGGTTTCCGCGCACAGGCACCTCGAAGACGAAGCGTGCAAGTACCAGAATGGTCAACACGTTGACCAGCGACAGCACCACATACGGCACCACCTTTCCCACAATGATTTGTACGGGCCTCAGTGGCGACACCAGCAACACTTCCATGGTGCCCAGTTCCTTCTCACGGGCGATGGCGATGGAGGTCATCATGGCACACACAACCATGAGTATCAGCGCCACCAGTCCGGGAACGAAGAGAAATACACTCTTAAGGGAGGGATTGAAACGCATCCGTACTTCCGGCACGATCACCGGCGCAACGGCTCGTGTTTCGGAAGACTGCATCTCCGATTGAAAGTCCGCAATAATCGCGGTGGTATAGGACAGGATGGTGTTGGCGATATTCGGTTCCGTAGCGTCGGTAATGACCTGAATTTCCGCCCGTCCGTCTCGTGTGAGCTTGCGGGCAAAGGAGGGTTCGAACACAATCGCTTCCTTGATGCGCCCTTCCTCGAACAAGGCTTCTATTTCGGCATCCGAAGAATATTTGCCGACTGCGGTGAAGTACTTCGATGCCAGAATGCGATCGGTGAGTTGCCGGGTGACCGTATCTCCCGCAGGATCTACAATGGCAATTTCTACATCGTTTATTTCGCTCCTTATCGCAAAACCGAAAATGAGCATCTGGGCAATGGGCATTCCAAAAAGAATAGTGAGGGTCCGCCAGTCCCGAACGATGTGAAAGACCTCCTTTTTGACGAATCCTGAGAATGCGTTCATGATCTACCCCCAGCTCTGGCGAACCGGACAAATACATCATCCATGGTAGATACACTGTAGCCCGCTTTCAGCCGTTCCGGTGTGTCGATAGCGACAATTCTGCCGTCGACCATAATGGAGGCGCGGTCACAGTATTCCGCCTCATCCATGTAGTGCGTGGTCACAAAGACGGTCACCCCCTGGTCTGCGGCCGTATAGATCATATCCCAGAACTGTCGCCGGGTCACGGGATCCACCCCGCCCGTCGGTTCGTCCAGGAACACGATATCGGGCTGATGCAACACGGCAACGGAGAATGCCAGTTTCTGCTTCCAGCCAAGCGGAATTGATCGCACCTGTTCATCGGCGATTCGACCGAGCCGGAGATCCGAAATCAGCTGTGCCGAACGGTCGCGTATCGCTCCTGCAGGCAGCCCGTATATTCCACCGAAAAAGCGGATATTTTCCCGGACGGTAAGGTCATTGTACAGGGAAAAGCGCTGGCTCATGTAGCCAATGCGTCGTTTGATTTGCTCAGGTTGCTTCTCCACATCAAACCCGGCGACGGTTGCCGAACCATCCGTCGGCTTCAGAAGCCCGGTCAGCATCCGTATCGCCGTCGTCTTGCCGGCGCCGTTTGCGCCGAGAAATCCTAGAATCTCGCCCCGTGTCACAGAAAAGGTGATGGCATCCACAGCCGTGAATTTTCCAAAGCGGCGCGTCAAATCCTGCACGTGAATCACGGTCTGATCGGCCATCACCCGCTACCTGTTTGAGATGCCATGAGGGCGATGAACGCGTCTTCGATGGTAGGACGGATCTCGGTGACCTCGGACCCGCTGAATTCGGTTTCATCAAGTACCCTGCGAATGTCCCGGGTTGTCACCTGATCGTTTGCCGCCGCCACATGCAATTCGCCTCCAAACGCCAAGACCGAGGCTAACAGATCGCTGTTTTCGAGCAGCGATCTGAGTCGCGTATTCCGTCCGGGATGGCGAACGGCAAAGAGACGCCGGGCGTATGCGTCTTCAATTTCGCCGGGTGTTGCCACTTGCATCACCCTTCCCTCCTGCATCAGCGCTACTTCTCCGCATTGTTCCGCTTCGTCCATGTAGGGAGTAGAAACGAGAATCGTCATGCCCCCTTCCCGCAGACGATGAAGCATGTCCCAGAACTCACGTCGCGACACGGCATCGACTCCGGTCGTGGGTTCGTCCAGAAACAGCACTGCGGGCCGGTGAATGAGCGCACAACTCAAGGCGAGCTTTTGCTTCATTCCGCCGGAAAGATTTCCCGCTTTCCTCTTCTTGAACGGTTCGATATGACTGTAGATGTCGCGTATCAAATCATAGTTTTCCGAAATTGACGTGCCGAAAACCGACGCAAAAAACGACAGATTCTCCTCCACGGTTAGGTCCTGGTACAAGCTGAATCGGCCGGGCATATAACCGATTCTTCTCCGGAGCGCGCGATAGTCTTGCACAACGTCCAATCCGTCAACCGTCGCCTGACCGGACGTGGGGATCAGTAACGACACGAGTATGCGGAACAGGCTCGTCTTGCCGGCGCCGTCAGGTCCGATGATACCGAACAGCGTACCTTCGGAAACGTCGAACGATACGTGATCGATCGCCTTTTTCGATGCATATGAAAGGCAAATATTGTCGACGTGAACCATCACCAACTACCTTATGAGTCGGACGGGAAACGTACCTCGCCGGGCAGGCCGATTTTCAGCATCCCGTCGGAATTCTCTACCCGTACCTCAATGGCATAGACCAGGTCCACCCGTTCATCTCGGGTCTGTACCATTTTCGGTGTAAATTCCGCCTCGGCCGCTATCCAGGAGACGACACCCTTCATTGGATGGAGCGATCCGTCGGCTTCGTCGATGAGGACATCCACGCGCTGACCCAGAAAAACCTCCCGTAGCTGCAGGCCGGAAACGTACGCTCTCAGTATGAGCGTGTCCAGATTCGCGATCTTGTATAGCGGCCGACCGGTTGCGCTCACTTCATGCAGGCGGGCGTAGGTCTCCAGAACGGTTCCATTGACGGGATTTACGATCCGGCATTTCCGTAGTTGGTCCTCCAACTGGGCGATCTGGGCATCGATTGCCCCAAGTTCACCGAGGACAGGTGCATTCTGCGTCCGAATCGACTGAATCTTGCGATCGATGACGCGGATCTGACCAAGGACGTCGTCCAATTGCTTTTCCGTTGCCGCACCGTCTTCCAGAAGCCGTTCGAGTCTGTTTTTTTCCTTGACTGCGACGGCGCGTTGTTCCTCCAGGACATCGATCTGTGCGCGGATGTTCGCCGTCCGTGATGCGGTCGCCGTTCGCATTGCAAGCAACTGTGCGCGTTTGAGAGCGAGCTGTGTGGTGTCGATCAGACCGACAGGGTAGCCTTCGGTCAGTCTTTGTCCCGCCGTTATATCAAATCGCAACAGACGACCGTTTGCCTCGGCGGAGATGAGTGTCTCGGTCGCCTCGAAGTTGCCGTAGGCATCCGATGCTCCTTCGCCCGATCCGCATCCGGCCGAAACGAACAGCAGCACCGGCAAGACGGAAGCGATGAAAGCGTCTTTCATAGTGATCCCATGATCTGTTTCAGGCGTAGTTGTGCAAAAACCCATTGCAGGCGACGGGATTTTTCCTGGAGGACGGCCTGTTCCTCCGCGTTTCTTTCCGTCAGATACTCCGTGGCGGTTATCACGCCGTTTTCCAACCGGCTACTCGCCAACTCGGAGATCCGCCGTCGTCGGTTGATGATTTCCCGATCCCGCTCCAGTTGCAACGCAAGCCGCTCGATCTCCCGCTTCACCGCTCCCGCTTCAATCCGGATGCGGCGCATGAAACGCTCCTCCTGTGTCTGTATAATCTCCTCTTCCCTGCGCGCAGCTTGCCGCTTGCGACGCACCTGCTTCCAATCCCACAGTTTCCAGTTGAGGCTCAATCCGGCCGAGAAAAAGAAGTCAAATTCATCCCTGAAGAAGTTCATCCCGACGGGCCTGCCATACGCAGCCTCCGCAAAACCGGCAATCCGAGGCCGAAAGGGCATGGCAGCCAGCTCCGTACGGGCCTCCAGCAGGGCTCTCGATGCGTCAAACACCTTTTGCTCCGGCCTCCTGACGGCAAGGTCCCCATCTGACGCGGCCGCAGCCGGAACCGTGAGCGGAACGTCCTCTGCGAGCGGCATTTGCACCAATTCGGAGAGCGTGTGAATAGCGGTTTGTCGCGATGCCCGTATCTCCGACATCCTCTGGTCGATTTTCAGCAGTTCCACCGACAATATTTCTGCCGTCTCCTCCGTGAGAATGCCCTGGCGGATCCCCGCTTCTACCGTGGAGAGGCGCGCCTCGATGTCAGACCTGAGCGTTTGCAGCGAGGCACGCCTTTCATCGGCGATCAGAGCCGCGAAGTAGGTGTCCATGACGCTCCCCTGCAGGGCATGCGCATCGATATCGATTTGAGATCGCGACAGCTGCAACTCAAGCCGTTCCAATCGCTTTTCAGCCGAAGTCGCACCACCGTCGAAAACCAGTTGCTCGATGCCGAGTGCGGCTTTGTACTGATCGTGACTGATAGACGGAAAGTCAATTCCAGGCACATTGAGCGGGATATCGGCAACGTCGGATTGATAGGCGGCCTGCCCTGTCAGTTTAATGCCCGGCAGATAGCGTACCCCCAGGTTGTCAATGGCAAGATCGGTGATCGCCTCCCTCGCCGCGCGTTCAGCGACACCCGGGAAGGCCGTCTGAGCGTGCCGCAGACACCAGTCGAGCGAAAGAGAGTCAGGTTGAACCAACAGGAGCGCCGCTATGAGAATCAGCTTCATGGCTTCAGCGCGTGATGAACGAACGCGATGACTTGTGATTTACGATCGGATAGAAATCGATCGAATGCTTCGCCCGACATTCCGGTTACTTTTTCAAGCATGGGACGGGCGACAAACGGAAAGACGCAAAGCGAAATCACGTTGGCCAAAAGTTGCTCGGGAACGATCGGTCTGATCTCTCCCCGCTCAACAGCCGTCTCGATTTCGCTTCTGATTTGCTTGTACGGTTTACCTAGCTGATGCGCAAACAACTCGGGCAGGTCGTCGGGATTGCTGTACATCTCGAAAACGATAAATCCAGGCAGATGAGGATTTGCCGTCAGGATGTCCAGATAGCCTGAAACGAAGTGCTCGATTCGTTCCAATACGGACATCTCGCCGCCCCATAGCTCGGGAATACGCTCCAGAACACGCTCGGCCGATGCACGAAACACCGCACGGAAGAGCTTTTCCTTGCTCCGGTAATAGTAATGCAGCATCGATTTGTTGATACCCGCCCTGTCGGCGATACGCTGCATTCTCGCGCCACGGTAACCACCCGAGAGAAACTCCGCTTGTGCAGCCTCGAAGATCTTTGACTCTGTGTCTTCCGGCATTTACTCCCCGTTTTTGACCATCACGGAGCAAAACTACCTATCCTTTGTTTCAATGTCAACCATTTGGTTGAACAATTTGGTTGCACCATTTGGTTGATTCCATTGTTCTGTCTCCAGGATTGCGGTTGTGCGATACACCTGTGTTCAAGAGAACGCGTCCTTGATGTGGTAAATGCGCGCATTGCCGTCGGAATACTTGATTGAGATCACGTCGAACCTCATCCGCGTGTCCGTGAGCCGGCGGGTCAGCACATACCCTTCTGCAGCCCGCCACAGGTGCTGCCGTTTTCGCCATCCAACCGCCTCCTCGGGCCGGCCGTACCGGAAGCTGGACCTGGTTTTTACTTCCACGAATACCAACTCACGTACGCCTCCCGCATTTCGCCTGCATATCAGGTCAATTTCCGCGCGCTGAAACCGAAAGTTGCGTTCCACAACTTGATAGCCTCTGCGCTCCAGATACCGTGCAGCGAGGTATTCTCCCCGTTCCCCGATCTCCTTCCGGGTCAGCGTCATCGGTCACGTGCTCGAAGTCAAGAAGCCCCTGAACACCCAACATGCGTATCAGGCCGGAAACGGTTCCCGATACGGTTAGGATCGGTGTTCGCCAAAGACACACGGCCAATCGAACAACTTTGATTTCGCAACGTTAGGGGTCGTCTAAACGGTATTGGTCACGTGCAGAGAATCATTACGCTGACAAGCGATTTCGGGTACCGCGATCCCTATGTTGCAGCGATGAAGGGCGTGATGGTGCACATTGCACCGGACGCACGATTCGTCGATATCACGCACGGGATCTCTGCGCAGGATATAGCGGAAGCCGCTTTCGTATTGCGCCAGTCGTGCCCGTTTTTTCCGCGAAAATCGATCCATCTCGTCGTCATCGATCCGGGCGTAGGTACCGAACGCCTCCCTGTCGGCCTCGAATACAAGGGACAGTTCTACATTGGCCCGGACAATGGGCTGTTCCCTCTTTTAATGGGCGAGGAATCCGCGGATCGGATCGTGGCGCTCGACAAGAAGGAATACTGGCGCACGGGAGAACCGTCAACCACGTTTCATGGTCGCGACGTGTTCGCGCCTGTCGCCGGGCATCTTGCCCGTGGCGTGGCGCTGCGCGATGTGGGCACGCCACTCAGGAAGCTTCAGCCGTTGCGCTGGGGCATGCCGATTTCCGACGAAAGTGGGGTACGTGGGTGGATCATACATATCGACCATTTCGGCAACTGTATCAGCAATATTCCGCAATCACTGCTTGAGAAATACGCTGCC
>CAZIIP010000095.1:0-10339 GCA_964539455.1 uncultured Rhodothermales bacterium | reverse complement strand
GGAGGCCGGCGTGACCGTCACCGCCTGCAAGGCCTCCTATTGTGCCATGGCCGGCCGTTTCAGCTATGGACAACACATCATAGCCGGTCGGCACGAGCACACCCGAATAGGAGCGCCAGTAACCGTCCAGTTTGATTTCCAATCCCCGAATCGGTCTGCTCTCCAGTCCAACATTCGCCTGGAAGCCGCTGGACGGACGAATCTGCCCGATACCGGACGGCAACCAGCGAGTGCCCGCGTTTCCTCGTGCATACGGCACCTGATCGAGGACCTGGTGTACGTACTGTACCTGTTTACCCACGCCCGCCCGAACGACCAGACGATCGGGATCGACCGTAAGCTTTGTTGTAATTCTAGGCAATACGTCAACGCCGGACTTCAAGCCAAAATGGCTTATCCGTAAACCGGGTTGCACCTGCAGCCTGCTCCCCGGACGCCACGTATCCTCGAAGTAAACTGCCGCCTCGTACAACGGACCAATTCGATTCGTCTGTGACGATGCGGCCAAGCGCTCGTCCGGCGTTTCCGAAGTCAACCCGTTGTCGAATCGGTGTCGGACAAATTGCAGCCCTGCGCGAAAGGCATGTCCCGATGCTGAGAAATAGTGTGCATCCAGGCGTGCACCCAGATTGTCTATCGACGACGCCTGACCCGGTGCCGCGAAAAGTGCGCCGCCCGAGGTATCCATTCCGTCATACCCGGAATAGTAGGCAGTGCTCTTCAAAAGGAGCCGCGAAGAGGGCAAGTAGGCATGCTGAAGGCTGAATAACCTGCTCCTCCACTGAAACCGGCTTCGGTTTTCCGGCATGGGCGTTCCGGACAGATACCGGCCCCAGCCGATGGATGCAATCGCAGATCTGTTTTCACCCGGTGACATGCGCTCCGAACCCGAATAGACGGCCAATCGCAGTTCGTGCCCATCCCACGGGCGCGCCGTGAGCTTTGCATTAAAATCGGAATAAAAGCTGTTCTGAAGCGTGGTTCTTTCCGAGACGCCCAAGCCGGTACTATTGAGCAATCCGTCGGCATATGAACGCCTGCCCGCAATCATGAACGACAGGCGATCGGAGAGCGGGGCCTCTGCCATAAACTGGGACGATACCGAGCCGACGGTCGCTTCGATGTGGGGATCTACCGCATTTCCATCCTTCATCGTAGTCGCCAATACGGCCGACAGTCGACCGCCGTATTCGGCCGGAATTGAACCGGAGAAAAGCCTGGCGTCTTTTAACGTTGCAGTCTGGAGCGTGGAAAACAGGCCCATTGCCTGCCAGGGATGAAACAGCGGTGCACCGTCCAGAATGTGCAGCGTCTGGTCCGGTCCCGCCCCCCTTACGGCGAGCCGTCCGCCAACCTCGCCGGACTGTCGGACGGCCGGCAACCAACGGAGCAGACCGAAAATGTCATCCGACCGCAATACGGAGGGCCTTTCCGCCGAATGACGCTCGAAAACGCGAACCGCTCCTGCTACAGGTGACCGCGCATCCAGCGTGTTTCGGTCTCCTTCTACCACCACCTCACCGGTCTCGAGCGCGACAGGTAAAAGCCGGACTTCAACTGTATTGTCGGTCGACACTACCTGCCGGTTTGCCTCGTACCCGACAAATGTTGTACGCACGGTCAAACGACCCGGCGGCAAATTGCTGAATTTGAAACTGCCGTCGCCCGCACTGGTTGTCCCCGTGTTCAATGCCGGAATGACAATGTTGGCACCGGGAAGCGGTTCGCCTGATTCGTCGTCGATAACACGCCCCACGAGTTGTGCGACAGGCCTTGCCGGAAGGAATGACTCGGCGAAAGGCGCTCTTGTTTCCTTTTCCGGAGCAATGACATATTGACGGTCACCGACGGGCGCTACCGTCAGACCGGATGATTCCAGCAAACAGGCGAACGCAGCGGTTAACGAAGCGCCGCGATAGCTGCAACTCGTGGTCTTGTCCTCGGTAAATCGATGTGCGAAAACGACGTCGACGCCCGCTTTCTCAGCCAGGAGATACAGAGCGTTTTCCAGTGGTGTACGGTCGAAGTCAAGTGAATAGGACTGGCCAAAACAATCACCGTTCCGCACCACAAGTACGGAAACCAGCAAGATACCGAGTGTCAACACGCGACCCCGGAAACCCATTGTAGGCGAATGGTGATCGATTAATAGAGGATTCGTTATGTGTTTGACAACAAATCTTTCGATTTGTTACCGCACGCACGTGGAAAAACGCGTACCCTCGCCCGGCTCACTTCGCCGCCCGGCGCAACACGTAGCCGTCTCCGTCGGCTACGGCGGTCACGCCACCCGATAATTCGATGGTCGAGAGGATGTCTTCCAGTGGCCGGCTCCGTTCGAAGGTACCGCTGAGCCTGTCGGCGCGGATATCCGGATCTGCGGAAATGTCGATTCCGTAATGCCGGGCAAGATGGGCCGCGATGGTTTCATACGTTTCACCGCGGAAGACGAACAGACCGGTCCATCTCAACGCATCGATCACATCGACCGTGACCGGTTGAGACGCAGGTTCCGCATCACGCACGATGCTCTTGGTACCCGGCGCGAGTGTTACGGGACTATCGGGGAATGTGTTGGAAACGACCTCCACCTCACCCGCCGCCAATACGATTTCACTGCCGGCTTCCCGTTCGTCGATGCCGAAACGGGTCCCCGTGACCCAAACGGTCATGTCGGGCGTATCAACCCGGAAGGGCCGGCCGTGATCGGCCGCGACCACGAAATAGGCATCCCCTGCCAGTTCTACCGATCGGGTAGTGGCACCCGCATCATTTCTCTCGAACGTCAGCACAGCGCCGGGCATCAACCGTACGCTCGAACCGTCCTCCAGGCTCACATTTTCGACGGCTCCCGCATCCGCTACGATGCGCATCCGGTCACCCGACGGGCGCCACAACAAGACAACCATGACGACCGCAGCCGCGAGCGCAGCGAACGCGCCCATGCGCCGGCGCGGGGCGACCGCTCGTCTGAAAGCCGTCCGCGGTATTGCCGGCCGATTCTTTGCAGACGAACGAGATGACATCGTCTCGACCTCATCGCGCCAGAAGGATTCGAAATCGTCGGCTTGATACGAAATGTCGTCGAGTACGTCGCGAAAAAAGGGCTCGTCCCGCTCCAGCCGTGCGAGTTCGGCGTTTGCCGCCTCTACTGCCGAGCGTTCCCGGTCGGACAACAGATGTCGCTTTCCCGCTCTTTGGAGCGCGTATGCTACGGTCAGATCCGCATCCGGGAAGGTGCGCCCCATCCGTTTTCTCAGTGCTGCTCCGAGTCGGTTGCGTTCCGCGTTGGATATTCCCTCAAAGTCACTCATTCCAGACGACTGATCGTTTGAGGGACGCAGGTCGTCCTCATATGAAGACTGTGACGTTTCGTCCATCGTTGGCATTGCTGTTCAATCGGACCACTGCACATCGGTCATACCGTTAGCCCGCATCTGCTGTCACTGCATCGCATACCGATTGATACCGGAAATGCAGCCGCAGGCTCAGTCGGAAAGGTAACGGTAGACCGCCGGATCATGTCACGGATTTCTCAGATAATATGTTGCGCAACCGTTCAAGCGCTCGTTTCACCTGCATTTTCACCGCCGCTTCCGTGGTTTCGAGCCGCTCTGCGATCTCCGCGTAGCGATAGCCGTATTCACGCAGTTGCAGAATACGGCGGGCATGTGGTTTGAGATGATCGAGCGCCCGTTCGAGATCGATCGTATTTCCCGGTTGGATTTCCGTCGATTCCCGCTTCGGCGGCATTTCCGGATCGTAGACCTGTTCCTTCGGACTGTAGCGACCACGATAATAGTCCTGCAGCTCAAACAGGGCCGCTTTCATCGCAAACGCCATGAATCCACCCGGCTCCTTGACGTCCGGCAACCCCTTGTGCACGCGAAGCATGGCATTCTGTACCAGGTCGTCTACAACCGTCTTCTTGCCGATCCGGCGAACGAAATAACCGCGCAAGATCGACTCCAACCGTATCAGAATTCGATCCCGCGCACGCGCGTCACCCGCTTGTGCGCGCTTTACGTTTTCTTCCGAGAATTCGACGGGTAAAGCCATATGCATACGACGCGGATCGTCCGCTCTCATGGACGAATTATACCGGAGCCGGCTCTCCTACGTCATCGATTCTTACATAGGTCCGGTGACACCGGGATTTGGGACACGGTGCGCCGGCAGGGTAGTTCCCATACAGGAATAGTGTGCCTGTTTTCATATCTTATGAAGTTGAACCGGCCATGGATCAAATCCGTATGAGCCGGGTTTCTCAAACTGGCCGCACCCACCACCGCGGTGCGGCAAATTACATTATGACGTCCGACACTGTATATGGTGCACACGATGCAATCACACGAAACCCGATTCGCTACTCTTCTGGTCAGTGCGCTGATCGCTTTCATGTTTCTCCTCACCGGCGCAGGTGGATGCAGCAGCGATCCGAACGTCGAAGGAGCGAAGCTTGACCTACGGAACAGGGATTACGATCGCGCGCTGGAAAATCTCGAGATTGCGCTCGAGAACGATCCGGACAATGTCGATGCGCTGGCGCTGAAAGGTACCGTCCTTATGGAACAGGCCGGAACCGTGCAGGAGCTGGAAGCCCACACCGAGCTGGTAGACGAAGCGGTCGAAAACTGGAACCGCGCACTCGAGCTGGCCTCCGACGGCTCGACGCGAAACGACATCATTCAGCAGCAAAAGCTTTCCTGGTATCGCGAATACGAGCGCGGGATGGCTGCTTTTAATCGTGGAGCGGAGGATAAGGCCAACTTTGACCGTGCGGCCACGTACTTCGACAACGCCACTAGAATTCAGCCCGATTCAGCCACAACGCATATCAATCTGGCGTATGCGTTGATTTCGTCCGGCAGATCGGATGAGGCGATTCCGGCACTTGAATCAGCGATCGAGTTCGGAGACCGGAATCCGGATACGTACAATTACCTCGGTGAGCTCTACCTGGCCAATGGCGAGGCCGAGAAGGCGATTTCGTTCCTGGAAGAAGCTACACAGATGTTTCCGGATGATGCCAATCTTCGCGGCCGTCTGTTTAACGCCTACATTTCATCCGGGCAGGTGGAACGCGGCGTCAATCTGGCGAAGGCCGGCGTCGAAGAAGAGCCCGACAATCCGGTTTTTCGATACAACTACGGCTCCCTGCTTTTGCAGGCGGAACGATTCGAAGAAGCTATTGCAGAGTTAGCCAAAGCGGCCGAACTCGATCCGGACAACTCGAATGCCTACTACAACCTGGGGGCTGCTTACGAAAACTGGGCGGTTTCGCTGAACGACCGGATTGCGGAACTTGAAGAAGAGATGGATGCAGAAGGCATCACCGAAGAACAGGAACAAGCCATCGAGGGAGATATCAACGCACTGGCCGAAGAGCGCACCACGCTCTTCGAGCGCGCCGTGCAACCGCTCAAGCGTGCAAGGCAACTCGTCGAAGAGCGCGGAGACGATCCTGCAGAGATCTGCAACGCGCTGTTCCAGGCATACGCCCAGGTCAACGAGATGGAACTTGCCCAGGAGGCGGCGGATTGTGCAGGGATCGACCTGGGCAACTAGCCGTCAGACTTAGGTGAATATCACGCCCGGTTCCGGATATGGCCGGAACCGGGCTTTTTTTGTTGCTGTCCCGTTGTTGCTGTCCCGTTGTTGCTGTCCCGTCATTCACTATCCGGATCGATCGACAAACGTCTGCTATGAGCGAGAAAATTCTGAATACACGGTTCGGCACACGGGCGGTACACGGCGGATTGCAACCGGATCCCTTTAGCGGTGCCGTCATGACGCCGATTTACCAGACTTCCACCTATGTACAGGCGTCTCCAGGCGTCCACTCGGGGTATGAGTATGGCCGCGTGAGCAACCCGACGAGAACGGCCCTCGAAAAAAACCTGGCCGCCCTGGAAAACGCCCGTGAAGGCATCGCGTTCGCTTCGGGAGTGGCGGCAACGGATGCCGTCCTGAAAACCCTCTCGCCCGGTGATCACGTCATTGCCTCGAATGACCTCTATGGCGGAACCTACCGCCTCTTTACCAAAACATTCGAGCGTTTCGGCATGTCGTTTTCGTTCGTGGACATGGCGGACGCCGAATCGCTCGAATCGGCCCTGGATACCAATACGCGCCTGGTCTGGATCGAAACCCCCACCAATCCGCTTCTCAAAATCGTCGACATCGAAAGCGTGGCGGAAGCAGCCCATGCTGCGGGGGCGGATGTGGCTGTAGACAATACTTTCGCCACACCCTACCTGCAGCAACCGCTCGCGTTGGGCGCCGATTTGGTGATCCATTCCACTACAAAATATCTGGGAGGCCATTCAGACGTAATCGGAGGCGCCGTTTGCACAAGCGATTCCTTGTGGGCGGAAAAGCTTCGATTCGAAGTCAAGAACAGTGGTGCGGTACCGGGACCGATGGACGCCTTTCTCGTCTTGAGAGGCACGAAAACGCTGCACCTGCGGATGGAAAGACATTGCGAAAATGCCGCTGCCATCGCCTCCTTCCTCAACGGACATGAAAAGGTGGGTCGGGTGTACTACCCGGGGCTTCCCGACGATCCCGGACACGGTGTGGCCACCGGACAAATGCGTGCTTTTGGGGGCATGTTGAGCTTTGAACTGGAAGATGACCGTGTCGAGACCGCCATGCGGGTTTTGTCGTCTACCGGCGTCTTCACCCTTGCCGAGAGTCTGGGTGGCGTCGAGAGTCTTATCGGCCATCCGGCCACCATGACCCATGCTTCCATCCCGAAAGATGCACGGGTTGCCGCCGGTTTGAGCGATTCGCTTATCCGGCTGTCGGTGGGAATAGAAGATGTTGCGGATCTAATCGAAGACCTAAACAAGGCTCTGGACGGCATATAGGTCCTGTTTGTCTGGAACTCGGATACGCCGCATGCTTACCGATCACCGCCCACATTGCCGATTCAGAATTGGCGAGCCACGCAACCAGGCGTGCGATTAACCCTGCCCCAAGCAGCAAACGGCCACGAACCTTATGCAAAGCCTACCTCGCTAACCGGCCGGAAGTATGCCAACGCCTAGAACCGAATGGTCTCCAGCGCAGCGTTCAGAAGACCGTCGTCGCTCGGTAACACAGCCGACTCGAGCGGAACGGAAAACGGCACCGGCGTATGGAGCGCACCGACGCGCCCGACCGGGGCATCGAGGTCCCGGAATGCCTGCTCCATGATCTGGGCACTGATCTCGGCACCGAATCCCACGAATCGCTGGTCCTCATAGGCAACCAGCGCACGGTTTGTTTTTTGAATGGACTGTAGAATGGTATCCATATCCAGCGGAACGATTGTCCGCAGGTCGATTATCTCGACTGATACGTCTTGCTTTTCGAGCTCTCGGGCAACGTTGAGTGCCTTGTACACCATCGCACCGTAGGTAACGAGCGTAAGATCTGCCCCCTCCCGTACTACCCGCGCCCGTCCGAACGGCAGGACGTAGGACTCGGACGGCTCCGGTGATCGTGCGGCAGGTTGTCTGTACAGTGCCTTGTGCTCGAGGAACAGCACGGGATCGTCGGACCGGATGGCGGCCTTCAGCAGTCCTTTCGCATCGGCGGCCGTCGACGGTATCGCGATCCGGTAACCCGGCGTATGCGCAAAAATGGCCTCTATATTCTGGGAATGGTACGGCCCGCCGTGTATGTAGCCGCCGACAGGTACGCGCAAGACGACGGGTGCCGTCCAGGCACCGTTCGACCGGTAACGAACGCTGGGAAGCACATTTCGGAGCTGCTGCATGGCAGGCCAGATGTAGTCGCCAAACTGGATTTCCACCACGGGACGAAAACCGGCGGCAGACAGGCCGACCGCTGTACCTACAATGGCATTTTCGGCCAACGGAGAATTGAAGCAGCGGTCTTCACCAAATGCGGCGGTCAATCCGCGGGTTGCGGTAAATACGCCACCCTTCTCTCTCGCAACGTCTTCTCCATAGACCACCATTCGTTCGTCGCGGGCCATCTCCTCGTGTAGAGCGTGATTGATAGCATCTATCAGCACTACCGGATCTCCTTCTTCACCGGGCTCTACCGGCACATTGTCCGCCCCATTCCCAGGGGCAAGTACGTTGACGGTTACATCCGTCGGATCCGGATCCGGATGTGCATAAGCCCAGTCGGCAGCCTCGTCGATCTCCCGTTTTACTTCCTCACGAATAGCAGCCAGATCATCCTCCGACAGCAGACCGGCTTCCAGCGTAACTGCCTCAAACCGCGAAATTGGATCGCGCTTTTGATCCGCGTTCAGTTCCTCTTCCTTCCGATACTTCAGATGATTGTCCGATGACGAATGCGGTAACAAGCGCACGACCTCCGACACCAGACAGATGGGGCCGTTACCCGCACGAATATGCTCCAGCGCTGCCTCGGCAGCTCCGAACATGGCGAAAAAATCGGTACCGTCTACGCGCATTCTGGCCAGGTTGGGTACCCCCCGCACAAACGCATAGATGTCTCCGCCGGCGGTCTGTTCGTCCCGGAGCGTGGAGATCGCCAGACCGTTGTCTTCGATGTGAAACAGGACCGGCAATCCGTCTTTGGCGCTCCAGTTGATCGCTTCGTGAAACGCCCCCTGTGACGTCGCTCCTTCACCGCTGGAGACGTAGACGATTTCCGAATCGGAGGTGCGTGAAGCGGCCATCGCCAAGCCGACAGCCGGCAGAAACTGGGCGCCTACTGCGGACGGAGGCACGAATGCACGCTTTTCCGGATCGGAATAGTGCTCGGGCATCTGGCGTCCCCCGGAACACACGTCGGCTTCCTTCGCAAAGTGCGCAAGCATGATGTCGCGTGTCGTGAAGCCGATCGTCAGTGCGTAGGCCAGATCCCGATAATAGGCGCACGACCAGTCCGAACCGGAACGGATGTGTAAGCCTACCGCCACCTGTGCCGCCTCATGACCCGTTCCGCCGATGTGAAAATTCCCTTTTCCCTGGCGAATAAGTCGCAACATCTTGTCATCGAGTTGCCGCGCCGTGACCATCAACCGATATATCCGCGCCAAGTCATGCTTTTCGAATGATTCCGCGATAGCCGGTTCAAAGAACAGTTCTCCCGCCCACTGTGTACGCGCCGGTTCGGAGGACTCTGCCCGGCCGTTTCCACCGACTGACTCCGAAGCGGGCTCCTTGTGACTTGTTTGCCGTTTTTTCGAACTCATTTCTTGATGCAACTTTCCACCCGGCCATCAGGAGAATAACGTACCGGGGACAACAATTCCTGTATCCGAAGGGAACCAATGAACGCACAAGTCGGCATAGGGGTTCGTCACTGGTCAATCGCCCGCCTGCGTGTACTTCGGATTATACCTCCCTCGCCTCGGGCTTGTAGTTCCTGCCCGAAGCACCGTCACCCTCGATCAGCCCCGGTCTAAACGGCAATTCGAACCAGAAATGGGTTCCGACACCCACCTCCGACTCCACCTGGATCGTTGTTCCGTGGGCGTGCAGGATCTGCTTGACAATACTCAATCCGAGCCCCGTCCCGCCGTGCGTCCTCGACCGTGCTTGATCGGCACGGTAAAACCGGTCAAAGATTCGCTCGACATGTTCGTCGGCGATGCCACGACCCGAATCGGACACCGCCACCCGGACAACCTTACCTTCCTTTTCCAGCCGGCAGCGGATGAATCCCTTGTCCGTATAGGCGATGGCGTTTTCGATCAGATTGGTCAACACCTGCGCAATTCTGCTTCGATCCGCCTCCACATGAAATGATGGATTCTTGACTTCGAGCAGCAGATCCTTTTCCTCGGCTTTCAATCTTGCCGTCTCGGCCACCTCCATTACGAGTTTCTGGAGATCGAACACTTCGCGTTGCAGAATATCCTCCCGATACTCGAGCCGTGCGATCTCGACCAGATCCGAGAACAGGTTATTGAGCCTGTCAAGATTGACGATTCCTTTCTGAACGTACCGCTGTCGTTGTCGTTCACCCAGGCCTGAAGAGCCGAGTGCTTCCAGGTATCCTCCGATGGCGAATATCGGATTGCGCACCTCGTGCGAGACGTTGCCCAGGAATTCGTTTTGAATGGTAATCAGCCGCTGCAGCTGCTTGATATCGTCGCGAAAGTGCTCGGCCATCGCATCGAGGCTGCGGGCAAGATCCTGAAACTCGGCCGCACGAGAGCGCACGGCGATCTCTTCCTCGAGTTCACCGGCATTGATGCGCCGGGCACTGGTTGTCAGCGCATGCAGCGGCCGGCTGACCTTCTGGGAGGCGATCCAGCTTCCCAGAAGGGTAAGAACGAGTGCCAGGCCCATCCCCAAAAAGAGAGTCATCTGGGTACGCTCCAGGACGGCAAACGCGGGCGGAT
>CAZIIP010000094.1:10238-10538 GCA_964539455.1 uncultured Rhodothermales bacterium | reverse complement strand
ACGGAATTGGCCGTAGGTGATGTGACCAAAGGGGCGTATCAGGTGGAGGTCCGGCGTTTGAACTAACGGTTAGACGTTCCCTGCCGTAGATCCGGGGTCCGCTAGTCTCCGGTTGACGGAGCCATCGGGACGTCGCTGTTCCAGATGTCGACCTGGATCTTCCATGTACCCTCCGGTCCGCGTTTCCAGACGTGCACGTTTTTGGTCTGGTGCCATTCCGGCTCGGATCCTTCCGGATGGTACGCATATTCGTAGGTGTTGACGGTGTAGGCGAGATCTCCGCTGAAGTCTATTTGCTCG
>CAZIIP010000094.1:0-10228 GCA_964539455.1 uncultured Rhodothermales bacterium | reverse complement strand
AAAGACCGCGCCGTTGCCCGCCCGGATCGTTTCTGCAACGGCCCCTTCACCCATGACGATCTCCCCGTGATTCGGCATCATGACCGCGTCGTGGGCGAAGAGAGCCACGCGTGCCTTCACATCTCCCGATTCGATCGCTTGGTAGTCGAACATCTTGCTCCGTCGTATCGAATCGCCGGTTCAGTTCCGGTAACAGATGTCCGTCGATCCGTACGAGAAATTTATGCATGTACCACTTCATGATCCTCCCCGGGCAGTCGTGAAAGTCTACTACGGCGATCCGCCCTCCGGGTCTCAGATCTTCGCAAACGGCAGAAAGTGCGCCCTCCCAGCCCGGGTTCATTAGTGATAGCGAGTAGGAGAATAGTACGAGATCGAACGGCCGGCCACTTGCGATGGGCCGATCGTATACCATTTCGACGAAGTCTACCCGATGCTCTCCGGTATTGGTCCGCGAACGTGCAACGCGTAACATAGCGGCGGATAGATCGACGCCGGTAATAGCACTGTCGGGAAAAGTCCGGTGGAGCCGCCGGATGTTCACCCCCGTTCCGCATCCGATCTCGAGGATCGTGGCGGGCGTTTCTTCTTGTGCGACCGTGTCAATGATCTCGCGACGCCCGAATAGAAAAGCCCAGCGCGTCTGATCATAGATGAGCGCCTGCGTGCGGTAAAACGATGCGATGCGGCGGGAGTTTGTCACGAAAGGGGCTGACAGGTGTTCGAATTGCTCGACGGGCGCGTGATTGACCGAATACCCTGCTTTAAGTTGAAGCGCCCATATGATAAGGATGAATAATCTGAGACGAGTGGGATCGGAGCGGACAATCACAAACCGTAGTTCGGGATGACGCGATACGGCGACCAACCCGTTAATGTGAACAGGCCCTAAATCGATCACGACATGAAAAAGCTTCTTTTCGGTCTCTTGATGACCGCCCTGACGGCGCCTGCTCTACTGGCGCAGCATGGTAAGGTGTTCGACAACCTCTCCATGCAGAGTGACATTCTGGAGATGGAGCGCAAGTACGCACTTTATCTGCCGCCGGACTACGAAACCTCGGAGCGCTCATATCCGGTCCTTTATCTGCTTCATGGAGGAGGAGATGACCAGTCGGGCTGGATCCAGTTCGGCGAGGTAAGACATATCACCGACAAGGCCATCGCGGAAGGGATCGCGACACCGATGATCATCGTCATGCCCGATGCGAATACGGGACGGCGCGGCTATTTCAACGATGCAACCGGTGAGTGGCGGTACGAGGACTTCTTTTTCGAGGAGTTTATCCCGTTTGTCGAGTCGACGTATAGGATCCGGGCGGAAAAACGCTATCGTGCCGTTGCCGGTCTGTCGATGGGCGGCGGGGGTTCGTTTATGTATGCGCTGCACCGGCCGGACATGTTTTCGTCGGCAGCGCCACTCAGCGCCAGCACGGGTGCCTATCCGCTGGAACAATATATGGAGCGGTTTCGGTCGCGGTTCGGGGACGATGCAACCGAAGCACAGATTGAGGAGCACTGGCGGCGGCACAATGCGGTCGAGTTGGTAAATGCTATGCCGGACGATCAGAAGCGAGCCGTTCGGTGGTATATCGACTGCGGCGACGATGATTTTCTATACGAGGGCAATTCACTCGTTCACATCGCCATGCGACAGAGCGAGATCCCGCATGAGTACCGTGTTCGAGACGGCGGGCACACCTGGACCTACTGGCGCGAGTCGCTACCGGAGGTGCTGAGGTTTGTGTCGCAGGCGTTTCATCAACACTAATTTGAGAGATTCGGCGTCCCTCGCTGCGCTCGGCACCTCTCTCTGATAGATCCGTCGCGGATACCACTCGTTGCCGTAGGCCGGAACGGCGTAGGGTCCCCAGTGGGTGTAGATCCCGAATTTGGCGTCATGAAACCAGTACGCCTCCGGCTTACTCCAGACGCTTGAGTTCCAATTTTTCAAGATCGACCGGTTGCCAGCCTTCCCGAAGAGCCCGTAGCACGGCGACGTGATCGTCGCCGGCCTGGAGATAGAAGCGTCCGAGGTACGCCGTCGCAAACTGCCCTTCTCCTGCGCAGGTTACACTGCCTTCCTGCGTGTCGTCACCGATGGTAAGCTGGAGCGTCGGATTGCCCTGAGAACACGCAGCGAGTGCCGTGGCATCGAAGGCGCCGGCAGAGTCGACGGCAAACATCCATTCCACACGGGCCTGGTGCTCTTCCCATGAGGTGATGAAGGCGTTCAATCCCTCGCCTTCAAGGCGTGCATGGACACCGTAGCCGCGGTTGTGGATGTCGCCCATAACGGCAGGCAGCGAAACGAGGCCGGTAGCGGACTCCGCGGGCTTGTTGCTTTCCACTTCGAGTGCACCTTCGATTTCGAGCTTTATCACACTGTTGATGGCGTCCGGTGCTGTTTCAGGTACCTCGATCAGCACCGCCCTGTCGGAGGATGCCACAGGAAGCTGTTGCCCGGTCGCGAGCAATTCCGCGCGGAGAATGGTGCTTTTTAGTCCCGGAACGACCAGTACGCCGTCCGCCGGCCAGTCGAATACATGCAAGTAGACGGTAGCGCCGTCATCGCGCACATCTTTCGTTGCACGTCCCCAGAATAGCTTGAAAAACGGGCTTGCGGTGGTGCCGTAAATCGACTCGCCGTTCACCTGCATCCACTCGCCCATGCCTTTCAGTCTGTCGATACTGGCCTGCGGAATCTCGCCTTCCGCGGTCGGGCCCACATTCAACAGAAAATTGCCCCCCTTGCTTGCGATGTCGGCGAGGTGACGGAGCAGGGTCTCGGTCGATTTCCAGTTGTCGTCGTAGTGTTTGTACCCCCAACTCGTGTTCATCGTCATACAGGTTTCCCAGTCGTAGTCCAGACCGGTCGGCGGCACGTGTTGCTCCGGGGTTGAAAAATCGCCGGGATATTCGCGGTACAACCGGTTATTGGCCACGATGCCGGGTTGCAGCGCAAGCAGGGTGTTGAGCGTATCGGCCATCTTTTTGGTCATCCCGATCGGCGTGTCCCACCACATGATGGCGATATCCCCGTAGTTGGTGAGTATCTCGCGTACCTGGGGATGCACCTTCTCCATGATGTACTGCTCGAGCGGGACCCTCTCCATCGTTGAATCCCAGTGCGGTTCCCCCTGTTCGATGCCGCGGTACGTACCGCCCGGGTGGTGCCAGTCCTGCGCCTGCGAGTGATAAAACCCAAGCTTGATGTCGTGCTCTCGGCAGGCTTCGGCCAGTTCGGCCAGCGGATCCCGGTGGAAAGGCGTGGCATCAACGATGTTATAGTCCGATGCATCGGAGTCGAACATCGCAAATCCGTCATGGTGCTTGGAAGTGATTACGATATACTTCATCCCCGCCTCCTTTGCGAGTCGCACCCAGGCGTCGGCGTCGTATTTCACCGGATTGAACCGCTCTGCGAGCGCCTCGTACTCCGCCACCGGTATCTGTGCACGGAGCATGATCCATTCGCTGATCCCCGGGATTCGTTCCCCATTCCACTCGCCGGCAGGAATAGCGTAGAGGCCCCAATGGATGAAGAGCCCAAAGCGGGCATCCCGCCACCAAGCCATGTGGTCTTCTTCCTGCACGGCGGTTTCGCCGGAATCGGGATTTTGACAGGATGAAATCAGCATGGAAATCAAAAGCAGTAGTGCGGAGAGGTGTGTCACGTTCTTCATGGTACCGGGGAAACGCGGTTGGTCGGGAGTGGATAGATTAGAAAAACAACGACCCGGCCGGTCGAGATGCAAATGAGGGGGGCGCGCTCATACGCGTTACTTCGGCCATGTGACAGTCCGGAGCATTTTGGAAGGTTACGCGTCCTGCATTCTCC
The DNA here is from genome assembly GCA_964539455.1 of uncultured Rhodothermales bacterium. GTDB lineage: Bacteria > Bacteroidota > Rhodothermia > Rhodothermales > CAYLXM01 > CAZIIP01. The sequence goes on along the minus strand of CAZIIP010000094.1, from coordinate 6,387 downwards.
ATAACCATTCACACGACGCAGCCTATGCCAAACGCATATCCAATACGGTCGTTTGCAGCAACCGCGCTAGTGGCGATTTCACTTATCGGGTGCTCCCGGACACCAACCGGACCGATTGTCGACGCCTCAAACCACACCGAGTGGCGGCACTTCGGTGGTGATCCTGCCAACAGCCAGTATTCTGCCCTGGATCAAATCACGCGCGAGAAGGTGCGGGATCTCGAGGTGGCGTGGATCTACCGTGCCGGTGATGCACGGCCGGACGGCCGGTCCCAGATCCAGTGCAACCCCATCATCATCGACAGCCTGCTGTACGGGAGTACGCCCGGACTGAACTTCTTTGCGCTGCATGCAGCGACGGGAGAGGAAATTTGGCGCTTCGATCCCTTCGCGGGAGAGGACGCTGCGGAGAACCTTGGTGTCAATCGCGGGGTCGTCTACTGGGAGAATGACCAGGAGCGACGCCTGCTGTTTCCCGCGGGTGAGCGGCTGTTTTCTCTTGATGCCTTGACGGGTATACCGGATTCCGTCTTCGGTGACGGGGGGAGCGTATCGCTGAAGACCGGTCTTGGGCCGGGTGCCGAGGATCTCTTTGTGCTTTTGAACACGCCCGGGGTGGTCTTCGAGGACCTGATTATCGTCGGCAGCCGGGTCAACGAAGGCCCGGCGCCTGCCGCACCCGGACACATTCGGGCCTTTCACGTGCCCACAGGCGAGCTGGCCTGGATGTTCAAGACGATTCCGGAGCCGGGGGAGTTCGGCTATGAGACGTGGCCGGAGGACGCCTGGCAGCGGAAGGGCGGCGCCAATGCCTGGACGGGTATGAGTGTGGATCACGAGAGGGGATGGGTTTTTGTCCCGACCGGATCCGCGGCGTTCGATTTTTACGGTGGTGACCGGCACGGTGAGAACCTGTTTGCCAATACCCTGCTTGCCCTCGATGCACGGACGGGTCAACGCATATGGCATTATCAGGTGGTGCGGCACGATCTATGGGACCGTGATCTGCCGGCCGCTCCGAATCTGGTGACAATCAGACGGGGAGGGGAGACCGTTGAGGCCGTGGCCCAGATCACCAAGTCGGGCCACGTCTGGGTTTTTGATCGTGAATCGGGCGAGCCCCTTTTTCCGGTTGAAGAGATCGAGGCACCGCCGTCTGATCTGGAAGGCGAGCAGGCCTGGCCCGTCCAGCGACTCCCGTTGGAGCCGCCGCCATTTTCTCGACAGGTCTTCGCCGAGGAGCATATCTCGCGCATTTCGGATACGACCTACGCCTTCGTAAAGGCCCGTTTCGATCAGGGGCTGCGGACAGGCAGGGCCTTCATCCCGCCAAGTACCGAAGGCACGATGATCTTCCCGGGGTTTGACGGCGGGGGTGAGTGGGGTGGTGCGGCTGTGGATCCGGAGTCCGGCATCCTCTACATCAACGGCAACGAGATGCCCTGGATACTGACGATGGTGGACCTGCGGTACGGCCGGACCGCGGGAGCAAGACTGTACGCCTACAATTGTGCCGTCTGTCACGGAGCCGAGCGCGAGGGCGATCCGCAGGGAGTTTTTCCGGGTCTGACGGCCATTGGGGACACCATGACGGCCGAAGAGATCAACACACAGATCATCAACGGAAAGGGGATCATGCCGTCATTCGGGCATTTGCCCCGAGGGGACGTGGAGCAGATCACGGCGTTTCTGCTCGGAACCGAGGAGGCGAAAGATGAAACGTTTGATCCGGAGGAGCTTCGATATCCATATGGTCACACAGGCTACAACCGTTTTTTGGACCCCCATGGATATCCGGCAATCGAGCCGCCCTGGGGCACGCTCAACGCGATTGATCTGAACAGGGGGAAGATATTGTGGCAGGTGCCACTCGGAGAGTTTCCCGAGTTGACCGCGCAGGGCATACCGAAGACGGGAACGGAGAACTATGGCGGTCCGCTGGTTACGGCCGGAAATTTGATCTTCATCGGTGCATCGAGGGACGAGTACTTCCGAGCGTTCGACAAGGAGACCGGCGAAGAGTTGTGGAAATCGAAACTGCCGGCGGGTGGGTATGCTACCCCGGCGACGTATATGCTGGATGGAAAGCAGTATGTCGTCATCGCTGCCGGCGGCGGCAAAATGGGAACGAAGTCGGGGGATGCGTATGTGGCGTATACGCTGCGCGAATGAGGTTCGATTTGAAGGGTTTTCGTATCTCGTGTTTCGAGTATCGAGTTTCCGGTTTCTTGTTTCTTTGAGCCTGTACTTCCGAATGCCCTGAACGAAGCAAAGGGTGGCAAACTGCCGACTCTCGAAATCCGTGTACGCGTACGGTTGGTGGTCCATTTCTGCCAATCATGGAACGCCCGGATTCCCGACCCTTCTTGATCCCTCTGCTTCTTTGAGCGTCCGATATGCTCCCGTGAAGACCCAAAAGGCACAACGCATATTGACTAGGAGTACATAATTATGTTATTATACATAATGTTATAGTACATTATGTATAAATACATAATAGCGCTGATAGCTTATGGCTGAGTCGGAAGTCAATCCATTCAGGTATGGGGGAGCCGTTGGGAGTGACGCGTTCTGCAACCGCAAGCAGGAATTTCATGACCTGACGCGGGCGGCGGCGAACGGTGAGAAGCTCTTCGTCTACGCGGAACGCCGGGTAGGCAAAACCTCGCTGGCGCGGCGCGTAATGGACAAGCTGCCGGTGAAAAGTTATCTGCCTGTCTACATCGATCTGTGGCCGACGGACGGTGTGGATGCCTTCATTGCCACGTTGGCGCGAGAGCTTACGCGTTGCGCTGCGTCGAAGCGGGAAAAGCTTGCCGACACCGTCAGGAGACTCTTCCGGCACGTTTATCCATCGTTCACATTCGATGAAAGTGGCCAGCCGGTGCTCCAGTTCGGCGCGACGTCACTGGTTAATCAAAGGCCGCAGCTTGAAGACGTGCTCGATGCACCGGCGAGAATTGCAGAACGGGAGAAGCGGCGGCTGGTGATCGTTTTCGACGAGTTCCAGCGGATCCTCGATTACGAATCCGACATTGTGGAGCGCACGTTATGGAGCAAGGTGCAGATGCACGAGCACATCGCGTACCTGTTTCTCGGCAGCCGGAAGCACCTCATGCAGGGTATGTTTCTCGACAACGCACGTCCACTGTACCGGGCTGCAGGCCATTATCCGCTCGGCATGATAGACACCGTCCACTGGAGGCCGTTTATCAAGCGTCGGTTCGAAATGGCAAAGAAAAAGATTACGCATAGCGTTGTCGAATCGCTGTGTATCCAGACCGAGGGCCATCCATTCTACACGCAGCATCTGTCGCATGCGCTATGGGAAATGACGCCGGCCGGGTCCGAAGCGACTATGGAAATGCTTGGAGAGGCGGTAGATGCGTTGCTCCGGCGGGAAGCAGGCGTCTACGCGACCCTCTGGGAAACCCTGTCACGCGGGCAACAACGGCTGCTGAGGGGGCTCGCCGAGGAAGGTGCAGACGCCAAACCGTATTCGGCATCTTTCGTGCGGACCCATGGAATCGGATCTCCCTCGAGCGCACAGCAGTCTGCCGGTGTCTTGCTGCGAAAGGACATCCTGGATCGGGAAGGCAGTGCGCTGTTCATCAGCGATCGGTTTTTCCGGCTGTGGATTCAAAGGTTGGGGTGAAAGTCCACATATGATCTAGGTCGTGTTAACACTATCTGAGTGCTTCCACAATCAGTGCGAAGTGAATAAAGGCCGGGAACATCACATCAAGCTTGTCGAAGCGGGAGAAACTACGCCGGAATCCCTTCAGACGGCGGAACAGTCGCTCAATCTCATCGCGTTGACGATACATCGCCCGATCGTAGTCCCAAAGCGTCGCCCGCTTTTGGCGCGGCGGCACAACCGGCGTAAATCCCGAGTCAAGCAATTGAATCTCCATAAACTTTGAACCCTACTCCACCCCGTACCACGGATTCGTCGGATCGAGTTGCCGGGCTTTGGTGCGCGCATCGGTCGCTTCTTCTTCGCGGGTGAGACCCGACAGACCCAGCGAGCGCGTGTAATGGGCCGCAGCTTCCTCGGCGCCGGGCGCCTGCCGATCGCCGAACTTGGCAAAAAAATCCGGTTCTTCCGACTCCTCGAGGCGCCGATCACCGGAGTTCACCAGATCCTCGAACAACGTGACGGCCTCTCCATTCCTTCCCAAACGCTGCAGCGATCGCGCTTTCCAGTAGCGATAGTCGGAGGCGCCCACATCCATTTCAGACGCCTCCTCGAAATACTTCTGCGCCTGTGTGTTATCCCCGAGCCGTGTCGTCGCAACGCCAAGCCAATACAGATTTTGCGTCCAGCGGCTGTCGTGAATCGGGCGCCCGACCTCGAGGTTGCGCGGATAGGTATACGCCGCCTTGAAATCCGCCAGGGCCGCAAACGGGCTGTTCTCGGACAGGTGCCGAATTCCACGCAACAGGTGTGCATCGACAAAGACATCGTGTACCTGACCGCCGCCTTCCCACACGTTAAAGTGACGGGTGATTAGTAGCTCTATGGCCTCATCCAGCTCCCCGGTCGCAACAAGCAACGCTGCGTAGCGAACCATTACATCATCCCGCTTCTCGGCAGTTCCAAGATGGTCGCGCAAGTAAGCCAGACGTGCGCCTGCCGATACGCCCGCCATCTCCTTGAGCTGATCCAGTTCAAAGAGCAACCGGGCATCCGAGGGGTCCAGTTCAACCGCCCGCTCGAGATGCCGGACCCCCTCTTCATACCGGCCGGAGCGCCCGTATGCGTACCCCAAATTACGGTGGGCGAGTGCGAGCTCGGTGTCGATATCTGCGACATCGATCTCCACGGCACGCTCCCACAACTGCGTGGCACGTTCCGGCTGGTGATCGTAGAGCATATTGCCCAGCAATACATGCGCGCCGGCATCAAGCGGATTGACTTGAATGGCCGTCTCCAGCACCCGTGCCGTTTCCCAACGGTAGGGGAAAACGTACGCCAGATCTTCGGCGGCGGCAGATTCGAAGGCGGTCTGCATCTCCTCGTTCAGGTGATTCTCCGCACCTGACAAGGATGCCAGCCAGTATTTTGCGATAACGGATTCCGGTGCCTCCGGCGAATCGGCGACTATGCGGTTTAACAACATCCGGGTTTCATCCAGCATGCCTGCCGCGGAATACTCGGTGGCCGTTGACAAGAAGATGTTGGGATCCGCCGTGAAATGCGCAGTCAATTCCTGGGTCGGCCCGTTCGCCAACAGTTCCCGCTCAAACCATAGTCCGGGATGAAGCGGATCGACGCTGGAGGCCGTCTCAAGCACTTGATCCGCTTCCATCTTTCGTCCCATCTGCCGAAGGATGGCGGACTTCAGCAACCAGGCCGAGGTATTTTGGCGATTGTGAGCCAGCGATTCGTCGATGTGCGACAGCGCCGTCTCCCAATCTTCATTTTTCGCCCGAATTCCGGCGAGCGCCTGGTATCCCGGTGCCCGCCAGGCGGCACTCCAGATGGCATCGTAATAGGCGTCGTAAGCATCAGCAAAACGTCCCTGTCGCTCCAGCGCGACGCCGAGATAGTAGAGGGCCTCGCCGTTTCTGACCCGTGTATAGTTGTGTGAAAGTCGCTTGACGGCGCGACGGAAGTGGTCTTCCGCTTCTTCATACAGCCCGCGTTTGAGCATCAAAATGCCCATCTGCGTGTTGACGCGACTGTCCATCGGGTCGCGCTGCAGTGCTTCCTCGTAGTACGGATACGGATCGCGCGTGGCGTGGTGGAACTGATCCAGTCGAAGACCGGCGAGATAGAGTTCTTCAACGGTCTCGAATTCCTCCGGCGGCCCCGGCGGCACGACGGGTTCCGGTTTCGGTGCACCTGCGGGTGAAACGGGTCGGTACGACATGATCGGGTGGCCGCCGGCCAGCACCTGAACGTGCAAAGACGTGTCGGATGGATCGAGATCACCGGCCGTCAAGTGCACGGGGTGATCCGGGCCGACCGAAACCGTGTGAGAGATGGTTGTATGCCCTTCACGGTCGATAACGACTTTCGCTTCTCCGTATGGCGCAGTGGTAATGAGCCTGATTTCCGTTGAATCGCCGGCTTTGACGAGGTGTAGTGCCCCATGTTCATTGGCATAGGTCATCCCGCCGAGATCCCGGATGGGGAACCAGGTCTGCGTGACGGTCTTTGTTTCGTACGGCTGGATCCAAGAGTAATCCGGCTGGTTATCCGAATAGGCGCCGGCCATTAGTTCGAGATAGGGACCGTCTTCGTCGGTCAGCATCTTGTCCCACATGTAGCCTCGCGTGCCGTTACCGAAGGCAAAGAACTTTTTCCCGGGCGCGACATGGCGCTCGCCGACGTAGGCGGTGCCCGCATCCTTCCCGTGGTCGTATCCGGCGAAGTAATCG
>CAZIIP010000093.1:0-10565 GCA_964539455.1 uncultured Rhodothermales bacterium | reverse complement strand
GATCCTATCGCATCCGGAATGACCTCGTTTCCGAAATCGGTATAGGCCGGATTCTCCGACAACGACGCGGCCAGAACATCCTGATCGAAGATGTAAATGCCCATCGATGCCAGATAGGTGCGCCCTTCGGCTTTCAAGTCTTCACTTATGGCACTTTCGAGCCCATCGAGTTCGTCACGTGAAGGCTTTTCGCTAAATCGCAATACCACGTTGTCCCGATTCGTTTTCATGATACCGAGGCCGGTTGCGCTTTCGGCATCGACCGGGATCGTGGCAATCGTGATTTCCGCATCCGACTGCAGGTGTTTCTCCAGCATATCCAGATAGTTCATCTGGTAGAGCTGATCACCGGAAAGGATCAGCACATAGGAATGACGATAGGCCGCGAGATGAACGAGACTCTGGCGAACGGCGTCCGCCGTCCCCTGAAACCAGTCCCGCGATTCAGGGGTCTGCTCGGCCGCGATGATCTGCACGAAGCCATTGCTGAATTTGCCGAAGCGATAGGCGCCGTGAATGTGTTTGTTCAAACTCGCCGAGTTGTACTGGGTCAGGACAAATATCCGGGTAATGCCCGAATTGATCGAATTGGAAATGGGGATGTCAACCAGCCGGTATTTGCCGGCCAGCGGCACCGCGGGTTTGGAGCGCATTTTCGTCAGCGGGAAAAGCCGGGTGCCCGCACCTCCTCCGAGAACAAGCGTAATGATATCACTTGATTTCAGGCGATCCATTGATAGATAATGTTTTCAGTGTAAAACTGATCCGGAATGCCATGATGCCGTTCCGGCTGCCGTATCCGGACATAAAGCAATGGAACGGTTGCAACTGTAAAAGGTAGGGATTTCATTGAGATTGCCTATGCAGGAAGGCCGCAAAATTGCTATTTTCGGCCCTTCGGTCTCACGCCGGAGATATGATAGCCAACAAATGTAAATGCAGAGTTGCGATTCGGTGAGATTCAGCTAAATAACCTGCAAGCAATGCTTAAGAAAATTCGTACGGAGCTGATTTTCACGTTCGTTGCATTCGCCTCCCTTTTGAGCGTGGCGGCCGTGATGGGTAGAGGACTGGTATTTGTGCCGCTGGTGGTGCTGGCCTTCGGACTTAACGTATGGGCGGTCACGCAGAGCGAGCGCCAGGGCTTCTTCCGCAAACGTGGAATGCCCCGGGCGGGCGATCCCCAGCGGCAGTTTCATCCGATCCAGACGGTCATCCTCGTCATACTTATGTTTCTTCAGCTTGGCGTGACCTCTTTTGTCATTTTGACCGGCTAGTAACAGGATCCGGTCGTCCGGCTGAAACTCTCCCGCGGTCCCAAGGGTACACCACCGTAGGTCATTTTCGTGAGGCCTGTGAATCGGTGTAGCCGTTCCCCTGTCGTGATGAGCGAACGTACCCTTCCATTTGTCGTCGAGATTCGCACCCGCCTGTCGAAGACGCGCCGGCGCATCGCCGCAGCCGAGGGATTGACGCTGCTCCTACTGCTCGTCGGTCTGCTCTCGCTGCTGTTTCTGGTTGTGCTGCTGGTAGAGGCCGTCACCTGGCTCCGGCCGGCCGTTCGCATGTGGCTGTCGTACACACTTCTGGGCGTCGGCGTTCTTGGGATCACCGGCAGCGTCGCGTTTGCCGGGCTCAGACAACTGCAGATTATCCGCGGCCTGGAAGACGAACGCCTGGCGCACCGAATCGGCAATGCGTTTTCAGAGGTGCGTGACCGTCTTGTCACGCTCCTCCAACTCTCAGACGGGAAACGATCGGACGCACCGGACCATATGGTATATGATGCGGTGCGGTCCCTGGGTGAAAGCGTCGCAACGGTATCTTTTGAGGACGTAGAGCGGTTCAGCCGACCCAGAAAACTGTCGCGGCTTGTGGTTATCCCACTCGTGTTAATCGTTCTGTTGTTCGCAGCCGCTCCTTCGACCTTTCTACCGGCGGCCCAGCGCCTGTTCTCACCAGGAGCCGCATTTTCAAGGCCATCCCCGTTTCAATTCGAAGTGACACCCGGCTCGGTTGATCTGGTGCGGGGAGATTCCCTCCGCCTTGTCGCCCGCGTGGTTGGCAGCCGCAAGCCCGGCTCGGTCGTGTTGCATATAAAGCGGGATGGTGAAGACCGTACCCAAACGGCCACGATGGCGACTGCAGCAAATGCCGAATTCCGGTATACGCTGCAGAATGTGCGTACTCCTTTTGCCTATCGCGTAGCTGCAGACGACGTATCGTCGCCCTGGTTCGAGGTGGGCGTCAAAGACCGGCCGCTGGTTCGCGGAATGCAGGTGACGGTTTCTCCGCCGCGATATGCCGGGCTGCCGGAACGGACACTCGAACCTGACATGGGAAACGTCAATGCCCTTCCAGGCAGCCGTGTCTCCGTCGAAATCGGATTGGGCGACATCGGGGTGTCGGATGCCAGACTCCGGTTCGACCGGGCGGCCGATCAACCACTCGAGCGCACCCGAACCCGGGCAAGCGGAGCGTTTACGGTGTCGGGGGACGACCGGTACGAAATCGTGCTGACGACTTCTGAGGGACTGACCAACCGGCCCCGTATCTCCTACACCGTCACGGCCCGCCGCGACCACCCTCCCACCGTCGAATTGCTGTCGCCCGCTCCGGTATCCAATCTCTCAGAAGCCCTCTCGGCTTCTCTCCGGATGCTCATCAGCGACGATTACGGCTTTTCGGATGTCGCCCTTCTTTATCGCCTCGATGTCAGCCGGTTCGGCGAAACTTCCGACACCTATTCCAGACGGACACTCGACAACTGGGATCCCGAACCGGCGGAGCAGGAAATTGTCTCGATTTGGGACATTGCCGCTACCGGTCTCGATGTCGCACCGGGCGACGAAATCGTCGGATTCATAGAGGTACGCGACAACGACACGTACTCCGGACCCAAGGCGAGCCGCTCCCGCACCTTTCGCCTGAGATTTCCTTCGCTCGCCGAGCAATACGAACAACTGGATGACCGTCAGGACCAGGTGGAAGGCGAGCTGGAATCCGTTCTGGAGCGTGCGGAATCGCTGTCCCGGCAATTTGACAGTGTACGTGACGAGCTCCGTAGAAAGACGGATGCCGATTGGGAGGACCAACGCCAGTTGGACCGCATTCGCAGTGAACAACAGGCATTGGAGGAGCGAATCGAGAATCTCGAGAACGAAATGGAAAATACCGCCTCCGACATGCGGGAAAACAGTCTCGTCTCTCCCGAGACGCTCGAGTCTTTTCAGGAGCTGCAGCGGGTGCTTTCGGAGGTGAATTCACCGGAACTGCGGGAGGCACTCGATCGGTTGCGCGAAGCGCTGCAAAATCTCGATCTGGACATGATGCAGCAGTCCATCCGGCAGTTCGAATTCAACGACGAGCAGTATCGGCAACGGCTCGAGCGGACGATCGAGTTGTTCAAGCGACTGCGCACACAACAGCGGCTCGACGAAGCCTCTGAAAAAGCGGCCGAATTGTCTGAAATCCAGTCCGAGCTTTCCGAAAAGACAGCCGATCTGATGGAGGAAGAAGCGACGGATACAAACCGGGACGAGGAAGTGCCGGACGAAACGGAGGCTGATGCGGAGGCCGAAACGGAAGCGCAGACCGAAACGGAGGCGGAGGCTGAAACGGAGGCGGAGGCCGAAACGGAGGCGGAGGCCGAAACGGAGGCGGAGGCCGAAACGGAGGCGAAGGCCGAAACGGAGGCGGAGGCCGAAACGGAGGCGGAGGCCGAAACGGAAGCGCAGACCGAAACGGAGGCGGAGGCTGAGGCGCGTGGATCTTCCGCATCCGACTCCCCTGAAACGGATGATGGAACGAAAACGGGATCGAACGAATCGTCGGAGGGCCGATCATCTGAACCGGCTTCAACCGAAGAACTCGCAGGCGAGCAGGAGCGCTCGGCCGGCGAGATGGAGCGGTTGGAGGAGCTGATGGAGGAGATTAATGCGGAGATGGAGCGCATGGCCAATACGCCCGCTGGAGAAATGGAAGACTTGCGTCGGCAGATGAGTGAGCAAAACCTCCCGGGGCGGATGGAACAGAATGCCGAAGAACTGCGCGAGCGACAGATGCAGAAAGCCCGTGAAGGCCAGCAGCAGATGCAACAGCAGCTTCGGCAGATGAGTGAAAGCCTGTCGGACATGAGCGCGATGATGGCAAGTCAGCAGAACCAGGTCAACCTGGCGGGGCTTCGCAGCGTGCTCGATGATGTATTGACCATGTCGCACGAGCAGGAGTCGCTCCGAAAAACCTTGGAGCCGATGTCGGATGCCAGTCCTGCACTGCGGGATCTGACGCAGCAGCAGTCGGAACTCGGTGACGGTCTGACAGCCGTTGCGGATACGCTTCAAAAGCTTGCCGAGTCGGTGCCCCAGATGTCGCGAACCGTCCAGTCTGAAACCGGAGAGGCATTGCTTTCGATCGATCGGTCGCTTGCAGAAATGACGGAGCGATCGGTCGGCCGCGCGACAGCCGAACAGCGCGAGAGCATGACCCACCTGAACAATCTGGCATTGATGCTATCGGAGCTGATGGATCAGATGATGAACAGTGCAGCAGGCGGCATGGGTTCCGGGTCTTCCCTGCAGCAAATGATCGAACAGCTTCAGCAGATGAGCGGTCAGCAGCAGCAGCTCAACGAACAGATTCAGCAACTCCTCAACGACATGGTCGGGCAGCGTCTCTCCGTCGACCAGGAAGCTCGTTTACAGCAAATCCGGCAACAACAGGAAGGCATTCGCAGTGCGCTGGAGCAATTGGCGAAAGAAAACCCCTCGGCCGAAGAAGCGCTGGGCGATCTGGAGCGAATTGCCGAACAAATGCAGGAGTCACTGGACGATTTGAGCGACCAGCGGCTAGGTCGTCCCCTCGTGGAACGCCAGCGGCAAATTCTGACACGCCTGCTGGATGCCCAGCGGTCTATTCGCGAGCGCGGCCAAAGCAGGCAACGCAGGGGCCGCCAGGCCAGGGAGTACGAACGCGGCACGCAACCGTCAGACCTGAGCGAGTCCGAGCAAATCGATCGGCTTCGCCGTGATTTGCTGCGAGCGATGGAAAGCGGCTATGCCACAGACTACCAGGAACTTATCCGGCGCTACTTCGAGGCGCTCGAAAATCTGCAAAACGGTCCCTAGTAGACTGTCGATCTTTCGGCGTAAGTTGTTTATTTACTGCAAAAAAGTCAAGACGCTAGTCGCACTTGAGTTCAATAAAAACTGAGGGGCTATTTTTCAAGTCCGACAAACATCTAGAGTCTGTTCACACTAACCGGCCCTAGTCAATACGCAGGTCTCCGTAGCTGACCAATTCACCGGAGAAATCGAAAACAAAGAGGCGGTGCAGCCCCCGAATGCTGCTGATATCGCCGGAGGCGGAAAGAAGGGACGGCGAGAATACAAACGACCACGCTCCGGTTCGTGACGCATCGACCACCTCGTCCAGCAGCACGAAGCGGCCCGTATTCGAGAAACCCCTGATGAGCAGGCCGCCGGGAAGGGCATCGGAAAAGGGTACGACAAACGGTACCGTCACGAGCTCTCCCGACGTAGGATTCGGATAGGCCGGATCGAAACGCACACGGCCTACAAAGGCCGGGGCTGTCTGCCAGTCCAGCGAGTCGACCTCCACGGGCACTCCGTTTTCCGTGACCAGTCGCCCTCCTTCGTCCGTACGGGTTATGCCCGAAGGTGGGCCTTCGGCTTCAAGACGGTACTCCTCCTGAAGTGCCGCAGAATCGCATGCCGATTGAACCAATGCGATCGACAACATGAGGGTGCTCACTATCAGACGGCGCTCTCGGCCGTTGCGTGGGGCCGTGTCGTAATCGTTCGGCATCCGGATCGGTTGATTCTTGTCGGTGGATTTGAAACGCCGCCCCTCGAGCTTCGTTGCACGTGCACTCCGGTACCAACCTTCCAGCACAAATGAAAATCTACACGAGAACCGGCGATACGGGAGAAACGGGGCTATTCGGCGGTCCGCGCGTCTCCAAAGACGCCCGGCGCATCAACGCCTACGGAACGGTCGACGAATTGAACGCCACGCTCGGACTGGTCGCCTCCGGCCTGCAACAGACGGACGCGCTTCAGGAGGTGCGTTCCCGGCTTCGACGTGTTCAAAACGAGTTGTTTGTGCTTGGCGCCGACCTGGCCACACCGCTGGATGCCAGCATCGATCTTTCCAGGATAGATGACCGTCACGTCGACATGCTGGAGGAAGAAATCGACGAGATGGACAAAGCCTTGCCGCCACTTGAACGGTTCATCCTGCCCGGTGGCTCGGAAACGGCGGCCCGACTGCACCTTGCCCGGACGGTTGCCCGCCGGGCTGAACGCGAGCTGGTCGCCTTTGGCAAAGACGCCCCTTATAACGTGACCGCACTCAGGTACCTGAACCGCCTTTCTGATTGGCTATTCGTGCTCGCCCGCTGGACCAACAAGCAGTGCGACGTTCCCGAAGTCGAGTGGCAGAGCTGATCTCCAGGGATCCGACCGATTCCCGCAGAATTCCGGTGCAGGTTCAGTCCGTCTCGAGCATCTCGTTGAGGGTGTCCTCGAGCTCCTGCATGGAGAACAGGATGGCGGTCTTTTCCCGGTCAATCTCTTCATACAGCTCGTGCGCATGACGCCCGCCCAGGATCAATCGCAATCCCGGTTTCGACTCTACCAACCGCACGGTATTTCGGGGGTCGTCATCCAACTCACTCGAAAGACTTAACCATATGATCGAAGCGTCGGTAGCCGCAATCGCCTTTTCGAATGCTTCCGTTGGTGTAAACGGTCCCAGATTGGTCTCGCGAATCCCTACACTTGCACACACGATCGCCGTCATGTCGGACGGAATCAGATGCGGATCGTTCGCCGGAGCCCCGCCAACTGCATGCGGTGCTTCGGATGCGGGAGGCGGCATCAGCATGCGAATCTGACCGAGGGCATGCAAGAAAAGCTGAATGGCCCGATGCTCGTAGAAAATATCGCCGATATTGGCATGCCAGAGTTCACCGATACGCTCGAGCGCGTCTCGTATCGGCCCGTCGAACATCTCGGCTACGGATCCGCCGGCAACATAGGCACTCACGACGTGTGCAGCGGCTTGTTCGGCATGCTCCGAAAGCAACAAATCAAAGATGAGATCTCCCGTCAGTAGCGATGGGTCCGAGTAAACGGCATCCGTGGCATGCTGCGGAAGACCCAGTGCGTCCGGCTGCAAAACCTCCATACCCTGTTCGCGGATAAATTTGACGGCGGCATGCAGCGGTACCCGCCTGTGCCCGCCGGCGGTGCGGGAAACCTGGATCATCCCCGCATCGATCCAGCGCTTTACCGACGATTCACTCACGCCGATAGCGGCGGCAAGTGTTCTCGGCGAAAATGCCCTGTGTGAAGTATCCTTCTTATCCATTCCTCTTGCCCATGAGTAGTCGCCGCGTCATGATAATACCGTTTTGCACGTTATGCACGCCAAATAATGAACATAACACAAATGTAAAACAGAACGCAAGCGGAATCGATTCCGCGGTCGCTTCCTGCTACGCGGTTTCGTCAACGGCTCCTTTGGGTTCAGAGAAAACAGCTTTGAGGGTATTGTCTAGATCCGTCATGGAGCCGAGCACATAGGTTCTGGGGTGCACCGATTCACGATCAAGGCTATCGGCCTGTTTTCCGCCGACAAATAACAACATGTCCGGATGCTGTTCGCGCAGGCGCTTGACGGTTTCTCTTCCTTTTCCTGAGCGGCTGGAAGACATGCTGATCCACACCGCATCGGATTTCACCTGCTGTATAGCGCTTTCGAATGCCGAAAAAGGCGTATCAGGGCCGAGATTGGTGGCCCGGAACCCGTTGGCCTCGAAAATAAGACCGCACATCGACGATGCGATGTAGTACGGATCGCCGGACGGCGCACCTCCTACCGCAACGGGCGCACGAGACGGGGGTTGAGGTAAAAACATGGAAAGCTGCGAGAGTGCCTGAATGATGAGACCCGTCGCGCGGTGCTCGGAAAAAATGCCGTCCTCTTTGTCATGCCACAACCGCCCGACACGTTTTTGGGCCGCCTGAATCGGCCCGTCGAACAGTTCTGCTAGAGGAGCACCCGCCACATACGCAGAAACGATATACGCAACCGCCTGGTCGGCATGCTCGGAAATCAACAAATCGTAAAGAAAGTCTTCCGTAAGCAGCGTCGAATCCGAATAGGCTGCATCCGCTGCATGCGACGGCAACCCGAGTGCATCCGGCTTCATCACGGTCATGCCCTGCTCACGGATAAACTGAATAGCGGCATGAAGCGGTACGCGGCGATGCCCACCTGCAGTTCTGGATACACCGATTTTACCCGCGTCGATCCACCGCTTAACGGACGACTCACTCACTCCAACTGCCGCTGCAAGCGTTCTGGGGGAAAATGCGCGGTGACCAATATCTTTCTTATCCATATCTATCAAAAAAATGTATGCCGTAGGCACTATGAACGATATGAACGTTTTATGCGTTTTTAACGTAAAATGTTTCTTTTTTCGTAATAAAAGTTTGGATTGACGACACGCCCTATGGTTTTAAATACGTTCGGGATCATTGTCCTGGCGGCTCTGGCTGTCGGATACGTACTGGGAATGGCGGCCGACTGGCTAAACGTCCGCTCACTAGCCCCCGCTCCACCCCCCGAGTTGGCATCACTCTATGACAACGAAGCGTATGCCCGTTCTCAGGAGTACACGTCCGATCGGACCCGTGTCGGAATGGTTTCGCGAACGGTCGGCTTCGCAGCCGTCATTGTATTCTGGGCGCTGGGTGGATTCGGTGCGGTTGATGAGTGGGTCCGCACGCCGGGGTGGGGACCGATACCGACCGGTACGCTCTATATTGCGTCGTTGGCGCTCGCCCAATCCTTGCTTTCCCTCCCATTCGACGTCTATGCAACGTTTGTGATCGAGGAACGCTATGGATTCAACCGAACAACGTGGAAAACGTGGGTGGGCGACAGGGTAAAAGGTTTGGCGCTGGCGCTTGTCGTAGGCATCCCGCTCACAGCCGCTATCCTAGCTTTCTTCAATTTGGCGGGTGATCCGGCATGGCTGTACTGCTGGATGCTGGTAGCGGTTATTTCTCTTGCGGTGCAGTACGTCGCCCCCACCTGGATAATGCCGCTATTCAACAGGTTCGAGCCGCTCGAGGAGGGCTCGCTTCGCACAAGATTGCCGGCGTTCGCCGAGTCGGTCGACTTTCCGCTGTCATCCGTCATGGTGATGGACGGCTCGAAACGGAGCAGCAAGGCAAATGCCTTTTTCACGGGCTTCGGTCGGAACCGGCGCGTCGCACTCTTCGATACGCTTATCGAAGGTCACTCCGAGGATGAACTCGTGGCAATCGTTGCGCATGAAATCGGCCACTACAAGAAAAGGCACATTTTGATGTCGACCGTCCTATCACTGGCGCATACGGGTGTGCTGTTTTTTCTCCTGTCTCTCGTGCTCGACAGCACACAGCTCTATGAGGCTTTTTCCGTTGCGACGCCGTCGATTCACGTCGGCATGGTCCTTTTCGGCCTCCTGTACACGCCCGTCGAGTTGGTACTTTCCGTCGTCATGGGCGCGATATCGCGGAGGCACGAATTCGAGGCGGATCGGTTTGCCGCAACTGCAACCGGTCGTCCGGATTGGCTTGCGACCGGCCTCAAGCGCCTCACGGTCGATCACCTGGGTAACCTGACACCGCATCCGTTCTATGTCTGGTTGACTTATTCTCACCCGCCGCTTCTTGCGCGTTTGCAGGCCCTGAAATCGATCGAGCCGGAAGTTCACCCTCAACCCTCTACGTCTCATGGCGAAGTATAATCGTTCCGTCGTGTTAATGAACCGGCATCTACGCCTTGCGGACAATCCGGCCTACTATCATGCAACCAAAAGATCCGGGATCGTGCTACCGCTTTTTGCATGGACGCAAGACGAGCAGGCCCCCTGGGCGCCGGGTGCCGCCTCTCGCTGGTACCTCCACCATAGTCTTTCGAGTCTTGACCGCGATCTGCGCAATGCAGGTTCACGCCTGTTTATCGTAAGAGCCGATAGCCTCGTTGCAGCACTGAAACGGATGACGGCCGCACGTTCGATCGACGCCGTTTTTCTCAATGCCCCGTCCGATCCTGCGGATATAGCGGCCGAAGACCGGCTTGCGCAGTATCTCGAAGAACAATCGGTCGCTCGGCATGCGTACGCATCTGCTTTGCTGCACGACCCGGCTTCCATCGAAACTACGGCCGGATCAGCCTATCGGGTCTTCACCCCTTTTTGGCGGAAAGTCACGGCTTCACTTTCCATACCGGAGCCATTGCCGGTGCCTGAGATAAAACCGACGGAAGAAGCGCACGAATCAGATTTCGGAGACCGGCTGGATGCGCTCGAGCTCCTGCCGCAAGTGCCGTGGGACGGCGGCCTGTACGACACCTGGCAAGCGGGAGAGGCGGCGGCGCACGCGTCTCTGAGCACGTTTTGCGATGAGGGGCTGAACGTCTACGACTCCGGGCGCGACCGGCCGGACCGGCAGGGTACGTCCCGGCTGAGCCCGCGTCTTCATTTC
>CAZIIP010000092.1:0-10567 GCA_964539455.1 uncultured Rhodothermales bacterium | reverse complement strand
AACTTTTCCCGGCGGAGCTGCTACCGCTTGGCTTTAGAGACCGAGTGTGAGGATGCGAAGCCGGACGGATAAGGATGCCTCCGGCTTATCACGCGAAGCCGGCTTACAGGGTGACGGTATGGTGTGGTGGTATGAAGGTGTTGCCGTATGCCGGTTATTAGATGAGGGAGCGGACCGATCTTGACGCACAAAGCTGGTTCGAAGGGCCACGCCATGGCGTGGGCGGTATAGCGGTACGAACTGCAGATTTCCCATCATGGACTGCAGTACGGGCAATTCGTACCTCCTTGCTCTTCAACAGCCGAGCGCGTACACTTATTTAATTGCAGGATCTTGTCCACCAACGAGACGGAAAGGATAAAAATGAAGAAAAATGGCATGACTCGTCGGAAATTTGTCGGCGGTATGGCAACTTCGGCACTCGGCGCCACTATTGTACCGCGACACGTCCTCGGCGGAAAGGGTTTTCAGGCACCGAGTGATACGGTCAATGTAGCGGCAGTCGGTGCCGGCGGAATGGGATCGAGCAACATGTCGCGTTTGACCAGTCAGAACATCGTCGCAATCTGCGATGTCGACTGGCCCCGTGTTGAAGGCTCCATGCGCGATCGGGAGGGCAATGTGAATCCCAATCGGGTAGATCTTAAGGCCGCATACGACAAGGCCAAGCGCTATGAAGACTTCCGGCTGATGCTGGATGAGCAACCGGATATCGAAGCGGTGGTCATTGCTACGCCCGATCATGTGCACGCAGCCGTCGCGTCGATGGCGATGCAAATGGGGAAGCATGTCTATGTCCAAAAACCCCTCACGTGGTCCGTCAAGGAATCGCGGGAACTTGCTAGGCTGGCCAAAGAGACGGGAGTCGTGACCCAGATGGGCAACCAGGGCCACTCAAACGACGATGCGCGGCGTATCAACGAGATCGTGCAGGCCGGTGTGATCGGAACGGTCCGCCACGTGGACGTGTGGACAAACCGTCCGATCTGGCCACAAGGCATGTCCAGCCCGCCGCCGGCACCCGTACGAGAGGGATTGAACTGGGATCTGTGGCTGGGTCCCGCCAAATACACCGAGTACGGCGAGGGATACTGTCCGTTTGTCTGGCGCGGCTGGCTTGACTACGGGGTGGGTGCACTGGGTGATATGGGCGCGCACCTGATCGACCATCCGTACTGGGCGCTCGGGCTCAGCTATCCGTCGACCATCGAGGCCACCTCCAGTCCCTGGGGCGAAGACGTCGAAAACCTCGGACCGGGTCCGAACGGTAGGCCGCAATTCGAGCGCACGCGCGTGAGCCATCCGCTTGCCTGCAAGGTGCACTATACGTTTCCGGGCAGGGGCATGCTGCCGCCGGTTACCATGACATGGACCGATGGCGGCCTCATGCCGCGGCGACCGGAGCAACTCCCGGACGATGTGCCCCTCGATCGCGGCGGTGGCGTATTCCTCCATGGGGAGAAGGGTATTTTGATGCACGAAACGTACGGTAACAATCCGCAACTCTTCCCGCGGGAACTGGAGCAGGATGCCGCTCGGGTTCCGCAGTCGTTTAAAAGGATTCCGGAGGGCAGCGGGGGACACGAGATGAACTGGATCGAGACCATCAAGGGGAATTCGGAAGCCAGTTCGCCGCTCGAGTATGCCGGACCGCTCAATGAGACGATGTTGCTGGGATTGGTCGCGCTACAGACGGGTCAGGGCGTGAAAATCGAGTGGGACGGTGAGAAAGGCGAGGTGACCAACAATCCCGAGGCAAACCAATATCTCCATCGGGATTATCGCGAGGGCTATACGCTATAGTTTTTGCATACGGTAATGAAAAGGCTTGCGGACGAGAGTTGGCTTCGATCTTCGGTGGCTGCTCCGTCCGCAAGCTTTTTACGGTCCATACCGGACCGGAACGCTCCTTTTACTTTTCACGACTTAAATGTGAGCAGCCCCTTTTTTCCAATAGCTGTTTTGTATTATTGATCGACTCAGATTTATGTGACGCCGGTAGCCGTCTTGTAGAGGATCGTATGACGGGAAAGGCTGTCCGGTGCTCACTCCACCATAAATCGTCTGCCGGACGGACCAGGTCTTAAGACGGTTCAAAAACCGCAGCAATTATGTCGTTTTCCTGGATACTCTTTATTGTAGCAGTCGCCGTCTCGCTCGGCCTGCTGTTTTACTCGAAGAACATCAAACTCGGAGTCATGATGTTCCTCGAGTTTTTTGTCTGGGGCGCGTGGTTTGTCACTACCGGAAATTATATGGCGGAGATTGGGATGGTCTCCAGTGTGCACTGGGTGTACATGACCAATTATGCCGCCGCAATCATCGCTCCGTTTTTTATCGGTCTGGTAGCCGACAGATATTTCGCAACGGAGAAGGTGCTGGCGGTTCTTCATATTTTTGGGGCCGTCTTCATGGCGCTTGCGCCATATGTCGCCGAAGGCACGCAAAGCGTCTGGCTGTTTGTCGGAATGATGGCGCTGTATAATCTGTGCTACATGCCCACGCTCGGGCTTGCCAATGCGCTTACGTTTCATCATATCAGCGATCAGGAGCAAAACTTTCCCAAGATCCGCGTGCTCGGCACGATCGGCTGGATCGTTGCGGGCATCCTGGTCAGCGGCGTGTTGACGGATGTCATCAGTTTGCCCGGTGGTCTGTCGGCAGACCGCACCAAATGGCCGTTGCTCGTCGGCGCCATTGCCTCACTGGTTCTGGGGCTTTACTCGTTCACGCTCCCGCATACGCCGCCGCCGGCCCGCGGCAAAAAGGCAAACATTCGTGACGTCATCGGACTGGATGCCCTCACACATCTGTCAAGCCGGTCGTTCTGGGTCTTTGTCGTCGCTTCGATGCTGATGTGTATTCCGCTCGCGGTCTACTATGCCTATACCCAGCTCTTTGTGACGGCGGTCGGGATCGAAAAGGTTGCCCAGACGATGACGCTGGGTCAGGCCTCCGAGGTCATCTTCCTGCTTTTGATGCCGCTGATGTTCAAGCGATTCGGTGTCAAGTGGATGCTTGCAATGGGTATGCTGGCCTGGGTCTTGCGCTACGGCCTATTCTCGTGGGCCTCGTCACCTGATCCGATTCTCTGGATGGTCATTACCGGTATCTTGCTACACGGCATCTGCTACGACTTCTTCTTTGTAACGGGTCAGATTTATGTGGACAAGCGCTCGACCGAGGAGATTCGGGGGCAGGCACAGGGCTTCCTTGTGCTCGTCACCTACGGCGTAGGCATGATCACCGGAACGTGGTTGTCGGGTTTGCTGTTCAACAGCATCATAGGCGAGCAGGGCAGTATGGCGGCATGGCAGAGTTTCTGGTTGTATCCGGCAATTGCGGCCGGCGTCATTATGGTCCTGTTCATGATCTTCTTCAAAGACGATTCGGCCGAGCTGGAAGCGAAGAATGCCGCGATGGCTGCATTTTCCGGCGACGCGGACGAGAGCTAGTCCGAAAGGCCGAAATACCATTCGCGTCATTGGAATGGCCCCTTCGCCTGCAATCGGGCGAGGGGGCATTCTATATCAATGCGGCAAATCAAAGGGTACCGTGATGAACTGCCTGCGCACTTCACTTCTCTCCTTCCTTCTCAGCTTTGTTCTGGTCGCTTGCGACGCCGAGCCTGCGGCAACTCCGGAACCCGAGATCACCTCCTCAATTTCGTGCGACAGCGACAATGGCGGGCTCATACTGGAGGAAGGCTTCTGCGCTTCGGTGTTTGCCGATACGCTCGGTCGTGCGCGGCATATCGCTGTGGCGCCGAACGGGGATGTCTACGTCAAGCTGCGAAGAGAGATGAACGGCGGATCGATCGTTGCCCTGCGCGATTCGGATGCGGACGGCAAGGCGGACGAGATCCGGTACTTCGGAAATCCGGAGTGGGGGGGCACCGGAATAGAGGTGCACAATGGATACCTCTACTACTCCTCGGATGTGGCTGTATACCGGCAGGAACTCGATGAAAACGCGCTCGTCCCGACCTCTCCCGTAGAAACCATAGCCCGGGGATTTGGCGCCGAGCGTCAGCATGCGGCGAAGTCGCTTGCATTCGATGACGAGGGAGGACTGTACGTAAATGTCGGGGCGCCTTCCAACGCCTGTCAGGTGGAAGCCCGTACCGAGAGCTCGCCCGGACAGGATCCGTGTCCGATGCTGGAAGAATACGGTGGCGTATGGCGCTTTGATGCAGATGCACAAAACCAGGATCAGATGCGAGACGGGTACCGTTATGTGACAGGTACCCGAAATATCGTTGCACTTGCCTGGAATCCGTTCGCCGGTAAGCTCTCGGGCGTGATGCACGGGCGCGACCAGCTGAGCCAGCTTTGGCCCGAGCTTTATACCACGGAACAGAGTGCCGACTTACCGGCCGAAGAGTTTCTTTCCATGGAGGAGGGAGACGACTTCGGTTGGCCCTACTGTTACTATGACCAGAACCAGGAACGAAAAGTGCTCGCACCGGAATATGGCGGTGACGGACGAGCCGTGCAGCGTTGCATCGACAAAAAGGCACCGATTTTTGGATTTCCCGCCCACTATGCGCCCAACGACTTACTGTTTTACGGCGGTGATGTATTTCCGGGCCAATTCTCGGGAGGTGCCTTCATCGCCTTCCACGGCTCATGGAACCGCGCGCCGGAGCCTCAAGCCGGCTTTGCAGTGGTATTTGCACCCATGGAGGGTGACCGCGTGACGGACGAGTGGAGCTTCTTTGCAACCGGCTTCACCGGCAAAGAGGGGCCTGTCATCAATCCAGGTGAGGCCGAATATCGGCCCACCGGATTGGCACAGGGACCCGATGGTTCGCTTTTCGTTTCCGACTCGGTCAAAGGGCGCATATGGATGATCGTCTATTCGGGATAGGTCGCCCGAGTGCCACAGCCGTCAGTAATGCACGACGGAACCGACGGGTACGTGCGGCAAGCGGGGTCACGTTTCGACCAATCTCCCTATTTATCGGGGATCATCCTGCGGTTTGCCGCAAATAAGTTGTCGGTGTGTGACTACACATGAGTTGAAGGAACCAGCCAGGTACCGCTCGAAAGGAATGCAGCTAACGAAAAAAAGCGTAACGACATCCGGCTTTGGCTTTTTGCTGATAGTGGCCCTTGTGCTCGTTCACAGCGTGCAACTGTTGGCACAGAGGGGGGGATCCGGGACCGCCGTGTGGCTCAACAACAAGGACGCGCGTCAGGTCGAAGCACCGTCGGTATTTCTGGATTGCCGGCGTTGCGATCGTTCCTATATCCGGCGGGAAATCACCTTCGTCAACTATGTCAGAGACCGCGTGGAAGCCGACGTACATCTGTTGATGGTGAACCAGACAACCGGTGGCGGCGGGCAGTCGTATGTGCTGGATTTTATCGGACAAAACCGCTTTGGAGGCTTGGGATTTCGGCTCGGCTACGTATCCAACAGCACGGACACATGGGATCAGGAACGCCAGGGTCTGGGGCACATCATGCAGGCCGGACTGATTCCTTTCGCGTCCCAGACGAAAGTCGGCAATCGCCTTACCTACCTATCTCGACCGCCTGCCGAGGAGGGCGAAATTCCCGGTTTGCTGGACCCGTGGAACGGCTGGGTATTTGACGTCGGCGGGAGTGGATCGACAAATATCGAGGCCTCGCGCCAGTCGGTATTTCTCAATGGAGATATTTCGGCCAACAGAACGACCGAACGGTGGCGGATCAGGACGTCGTTGTATGGCCGGATTGACCAGCGGCGGTTCGAGACAAACGACGGAGCGATCAATTCCAGCTCCAGACGGAGCGGCATCAATGGTACGGCGGTGCGCAGCATTTCAGGGCATCTGTCTGTCGGAATGTCGGCTAACCTGTACACGAGTACTTACTCCAACATCGACGGCGGTACTCGCATCGCACCGGCCATGGAATACAGTTGGTATCCCTACGACGAGGCGCTACGACGCGAATTGACCTTCGCCTACCGCATCGGTTACCGGGCGGCTAATTACATTGAGAGGACCATCTTCGACAAAATGTCGGAGGCGCACCTGGATGAATCACTGACCATCAGACTGAATTATCAGCAGCCCTGGGGCTCCCTGCTTACGACACTGGAAGGATCGCATTACTTCCACGATCTCACCAAAAACCGGGTTGAATTCTTCAGCCGATTACGGCTCCGCGTGACGCGGGGATTGTCCGTCCGGTTCACCGGCCGCGCCGAGATCATTCACGACCAGCTCAATCTGCCTGCGGGGGAAGCGTCGCTGGAAGAAATCCTCCTTTCCCGGAAGCAACTGGCCACCGCCTTTTTGTACTCCGCCTCCATCGGAGTGGGGTACACTTTCGGATCCATCTTCAACAATGTGGTAAATACGCGGTTGTAACCACAACCGGTTTCAAATGATCGGGATATTCGGACGAACACGCACCTTAACGGGATGGAATGATTGCGAGAGGGGGAGATGACATGGCGGCTCAAGGAATGCCCGGAGGTCGATGCCGTCAAAAGGTATTCCTGATTTCGGGCTTTTGGTTTCCGGTAGCATTCTTATCGCTGTTCTGCGCAACAACCTTGTTGCAGGCACAGCAGGTATTCACGGTAACCACAACGTTTGACGGCGGCCCCGGATCGTACCGCCAGGCACTCGAGGGTGCCAATGCAGAAGCCGGAGCGGATACCATCCGGTTCGATATACCCGGTGATGGACCGCATGTACTGAAGCCGCGGTTTGCCTACCCGATTGTCGAGGAAACACTCGTCGTCGACGGGTTTTCACAGCCGGGTGCGGTGATGGGTACATCGGAAATCCCGTCTGTCGTGAAAATCGTTCTGGACGGATTCGATGCACTGGATCAGACGATCGGATTGGACATCAAGACTGATAGTTGTGTTGTCGAGGGGCTCAACATCGTCAATTTTGGCCACTCCGGTTTGATCGTCGGGGGCAGCCATAATCTGATTCGCCACAATCTGGTGGGGATTGACGTTGCCGGCGGGCAGGCGAAGGGAAACGGATATCGTGATCCGGACAGCACGCTTTACGACGGCATCTGGATCTGGAGAGGGACGGACAATAGGATCGAGCACAATGTCTTGTCCGGCAACGCGGCCTCCGGCATTTGGGTTAGCAGTCCGGACGGGGGCAACACGGTCCGTAACAACCGAATCGGCACGGATGCTCGCGGGGGAAAAAGCGTCCCGAACGATTTCGGCATTGTATTTCAGAACTCCCCCGGCAATCTGGCCGAAGCCAATGTCGTTTCGGGCAATCTCCGGCACGGCATCGTGGTCGCAAATTTCAAGGGCAAGGAAGGGCGTGCATACGGAAATGTCATTCGTGGCAACTACGTCGGGTTGAATGCTTCCGGCACCGAATCCGTGGCCAATGGTCAAGACGGTATTCTGATCAACGGTCCAAGTACGCGTATCGGTGACACGGCTCCCGACGGCGGGAACGTCATATCCGGCAATGGGGAAAGCGGCATTGTGATCGTAAGCCCGCAAGATGTCGAGCCTGCCGACAGCAATGCCGTCGTGAACAACATCGTAGGGTTGACGGCAGACGGTTCCGCACCGTTACCTAATCGGCTTTCCGGGATTGTTATCGAGGAATCGTCCCACAATGTCGTTGGTGGCGACTCGGCCAACGCCGGCAATGTGGTGTCCGGTAACCTGCTTACGGGCGTTTGGATCGCCGAAGGTGTGTTGGAGGATATCTCGACAAGTCACAACCGTGTTCTCGGTAATCTGCTCGGCACCGATGCAAACGGCATACGGCCGGTCGGGAACGGATGGGACGGTGTGATGATTCAGGCCTCATCCCACAATTTGGTGGCCGACAACGTGATGGTCGACCAGGGATTTGCCGGCATCTTTGTTCGTGATCCGCAGGCTGCATCGAACGTGATCCAGGCGAACTATATCGGTCGACTGAGAGACGGAACGCCGGTTCCGAATCGGGATGCCGGTATTGATATCGCTCAGGCACGTGAGACGCTCGTGGGAGGTGAAGATGCGGGTCACGGGAACTACATCGCCTACAACGGTGCCGCCGGTGTGACGGTTAATGACGTGCTACCAGCGCCTGCGGCTCCCAAAACAGCTTGTGAACCGGCCGAAGCGGTTCGAATCCGATCCGGTGCCTTCGTCTCGAACAGAATCTGCACCGATCGACGGATGTCGGCAGGTACTCAGAAGACGGATCTTGCTCCGGTTGGCAACACCATTCGTCGCAACTACATGACGGAGAACGGAGGGAGGGGCATCGAACTGGGCCGCGGCATACCAACGCCCAATGATCCGGGTGACGGGGATCTGGGCGCGAACAATCTTCAAAACACCCCGATTCTTGCGTCGGCGTTC
Organism: uncultured Rhodothermales bacterium; assembly: GCA_964539455.1. Classification (GTDB taxonomy): domain Bacteria; phylum Bacteroidota; class Rhodothermia; order Rhodothermales; family CAYLXM01; genus CAZIIP01. The sequence goes on along the minus strand of CAZIIP010000092.1, from coordinate 2,227 downwards.
GGCTCGGATCAGGGTGTCATATTGACGTATTCGGTTGACACCTCGGCCGATGCGGCCGACTATCCGCTTCTGATCGACCTTTATGTGGCCGGCATCGATGGCGAGGGTCTGGAATACCTCGGATCGGTGTCATACACGCTACCTCGAAAGCGTGATGTGGTTACGCTGAGGCCTCCGTTCAACCTGAGGGACGGCGCCGGTCTCGTAGCGACCGCTACCGATGCACAAGGCAATACGTCCGAGTTTTCCCCCGTCGTGAATCTCACGGGGGGTACCCATGTCGCCAATGAAGAGGAAGAAGTGCCGGCGGCAGCCGTCACGCTTCACGCCCATTACCCGAATCCGTTTAGTGAGGCGACAATACTGTCATTTGCACTTCGGCGGCAGGAGCACGCCGTCCTTGTCGTTTACGACACGCACGGACGCATGGTGGAGAAACTCTTCGATGCCGTGGCGCTTCCGGGTACACACCAGGTCGTCTTTGACGCGTCGGATCTCCCGAGCGGGACATACCTCTACCGCCTTACGGCAGGTGAAGAACAGCAGACGCGTTGGATGACGGTGGTTCGGTAGAGGCATCCACGTTTCTTTCTGCGTACCACAGTCCGGGATGGTATTATGAGAGAACCGGTTTCTATATGCCGAACGGCCATCGCTATGTTGCGATCTTCGACAGTGGTCACGGTATGCCGGAAAGTGAATTGCTCAATCTCATCCAAAAACAACCGATGGATGGCCGTTTTATGAGACGCATGTATTTCGTTCGTCTACTCTGCATTGCGATTCCCGTGCTACTGACAGGCTGTTCGGCAGAACGGGATCCGGCTGCAGGTGCCGAAACGAATGAAGGAGATCCGCCAATGTCGCTACCGGACGACGCACTGTCGGACGGGGAACGCATCGTTTTTTTCGGGGACTCCATTACCCAGGCGGGTGTCGAACCGGGGGGATATGTCGTGCGCATCGACAGTATCCTCGAGAATGCCTATCCGGGAAAGGACATCACGGTGATTGGGGCCGGAATCAGCGGGAACAAGGTGCCGGATTTGCTGGAGCGTCTGGACCGTGACGTGCTTGCCCGAAACCCGACACTAGTTGTCATCTACATCGGCATTAACGACGTGTGGCACTGGTTCAGATTTGCCCCGCTGGGTACGGAAAAGCCCGTTTTCGAATCCGGTCTGCGCACCCTGATTTCCCGGATCCGGGATGCCGGCGCCCGGGTCGTACTTTGCACCCCGTCCGTCATAGGCGAGCATCCGGCATTCGATACGGATGAGGACAAGATGCTCGATGAGTATGCAGAAGTGAGCCGGCATGTTGCTTCCGATACCGGTGTGATATTGTGCGACCTGCGTGAAGCTTTTGTATCGTATCTGGTTGCGCACAATACGGACGGACCGGCGGAAGGCGTTTTGACGCGCGACGGGGTGCACCTCAATCAAAGAGGGAATCGCTTTGTGGCACGGGAGATGGCGGCGTGCATCACCACGAGATGAGTGTTTCTTGTGGCTTAATATATTGGATGTAAATGGGCGGTTGATCTACTACAAATGACTGTGCTGATTTCGATCCGCCAAACCATTATTCCGGCCCCATGAAGTCGAACGCCGTTTTTATTGGACTACTCGTGCTTGTGCTCACATCGGCTGACGCAGTTGGGCAGTCCATCGTCGTGAGCGCCGGCGATCACGACAGGAACAATACGATTGTTTCCTTCGACGCTCCGGAATCTCTGGGCGCGGGATCGCTGAGCCTCGTCGCCGGCGACGGTACCGGCATTCCGCTGCAGATCGACGGGTATGGTACCGCCTGGTTCGTACTCGACCACCTTGCCGCCGGATCTTCCATCGAATTGCGCATCGATCCGGCGGATGACACGCTGAAGTCCATCCGGGTGTCCCGGTCGAATGGAAGCATTTCGTTCACCGGTGGCGATCAGCCCTTGCTTTCATACCGGGAGGCGGCCGGACCGTTACCGCGTGGCGGTATTGACGCCTCCTATGCCCGCGGCGGCTACCTGCATCCCGTCCGAACGCCGATGGGGCGAACAGTGACCGACGACTATCCACGCAATCACATACATCACCATGGAATCTGGGCAGCCTGGACAAAGACGGAATTCGATGGGCGTACACCCGATTTCTGGAACATGCGTGCGGAAACCGGGACCGTGCTGGTCGACTCCGTGTCATCCGTATGGTCCGGAAACGTTCATGCCGGTTTG
>CAZIIP010000091.1:0-10802 GCA_964539455.1 uncultured Rhodothermales bacterium | reverse complement strand
TGCGGATACCATTCGCCGCGACGCCGGCAAGCTCGCAGGTTATGCCAGTCTGCCGGCGTTTTATGCCTCGTTCGAACTGGCGCTGGAGCAGGCGCAATGGGGTTTCCCGTGGCTTCTGTTGGGACATTCGCAGTCCGCGCTCGGTGCCGTCAATCAAACCGCAGATATCGTCGGCGCTCCGGGCCTGGGTGTCGGGATTCTCCTGGTCAACATCTCACTGACATGCATCTTCACGACCGGTAGTCTTCGCCTGCGTATCGCCTCCTTTGCCGTAGTGCTGTTGTTGCTCGGCAGTTCGGTCGGCTATTCGATATTCAGAAGGTCAACCATCGTGTTGGGAGATGACGCGATTGTCGTAAGGCTGGTGCAGCCCGGTATCCATCCCTCGGATTGGGAACGTCTCTCCCGGAAGGACCGGCTCGATCATCTTCTTCACGTGACGGGCGTGCCGCCCGTTGAAGACAGTCCGGACCTCATCGTCTGGCCTGAAAGCTCCCTGCGACTCGAGGCCGATTCCATTGCCCGATTCCGGTCCCGGATCGGACTTAAAGCGCCGCGTCTTGCGCTCGGTGCGCTGGTTACCGACGAGCAGCCGAAGTGGAACCGTCCGGATCTCTACAACTCGCTACTGATACTTGGACCGGGCTATACGCGGCGATATGACAAATACCGCCTGGTCCCGTTTGCGGAGGGTGTGCCGTATGCCGAACAGATTCCGTTGCTCGGGTCCTTGTCGGTGCCGTCCGGAGAAACTACGGGCTACAGCCGCGGGGACGCGCCTGTCCCCATGGAAGCCGGAGGTCTTCAGATCGGCGGCCTCATCTGTTTCGAATCCGCATTTCCCGCCCTCGCCGCCTCGCTGGCCCGCAAGGGAGCCGACATGCTGGTGCTCATAAGCCAGGACGGATGGTGGAACGACCGTCTTCCCGCCCGCCAACATCTCGCCATGGCCCGATTGCGGGCCATCGAGACCCGCCGCAGCGTAATACATGTTGCGGCGACGGGATTCAGCACCGTTGTTGACCCGCTGGGAAAGCCGGGGGAAAGAACGGAATGGATGCAACCGCAAGCTGTCCAAACTCGCGTGATTTTATCGAGATATCGCACCGTTTATTCGCATATCAACACGATCTCTTCACTCATCGGCCCGATTGTTTCCGTATTTTTATCGGTTCTGTGGTTTATCAGGCGGCGCAACCCGTAGCGCTTCGTCTCAAGAAACCCCGGGATTAACGAACACCAGGCTTTGCATTGTGCATTTTACCGTTCCGTTCATACTGGCGTCTGCTTCTCCTCGGCGGAGGGCCTTGCTGGAAAGCATAGGATTGCCCTTCACCGTGGAGATAAGCGGGATCGACGAAGAGCATCCCGAGAACTTCCGCAGTCCTTCGGAGGTGGTAGAAACCCTTGCCTTCGAGAAGGCGCATGATGTGGCGCGTCACAACCGGGAGGCATTGGTGTTGGGTGCCGACACGCTGGTGTCGATGAGCGGGTCGGTGATGGGAAAGCCGGTAGATGAACATGAGGCAAAGGAAATGCTTGGGCGTTTGAGCGGCGGGACCAACACGGTCTTTACGGGAATCGCGCTGTTGCACCTTGCGTCCGGCCGCTCCAGTGTCTCACATGCATCCACGGGTGTAACATTTGCGACGCTTACCGACGAGGAAATTGAACGCTACGTTGCTTCGGCCGCTCCGCTGGACAAGGCGGGTGCTTACGGGATTCAGGGTGATATGGGAGCTTTATTTATCTCAGGCATAGAAGGCGACTACTTCAACGTCGTCGGACTCCCGCTTCACACATTGTATCGCATGCTGCGATCCGATTTTTCGGATCTGCTGCAACTGTAGTTGGAACCGAGGCAAACGTGCAACAAGCGATGGCCCCCAGTTTTGAGAAATTGCATGTACGGTTGATTCAGGTGCGTCATCTGCCTCATATCGAGGCTGACGAGCAAAAATCGTTTCTCGACCGGTGCAAGCTACAACCTGAACAATTGGTGACGACCAATGTGCTCTTCGACCGTTTGCATGAAGGGTTGCTTGACGGGATCGACGCCGTGATGATCGGTGGCGCAGGTGCGCATTCCGTTACCGAAACTTACGAATGGACGGATGACCTCGTGTCGTTTATAGAGCATATCGACGCATTCAATATCCCGCTGTTCGGATCGTGTTGGGGGCATCAGTTTATCATTTTTGCCTACGGCGGGCGGGTTGTATACGACGTCGAGCGGGCTGAAATTGGCTGCGGTTGGTTGGAATTAACACCGGAGGGTTCTTCTGACCCACTGTTTCTGGATTTTCCCTCACGTTTTCGTGCCAACATGGGGCATCACGACCGGGTAGACACCCTTCCTGATGCCGCTGAGGAACTGGCCGCAAATGACGTTACACGGTATCAGGCCATCCGCATAAAGGGAAAGCCCATCTACGGTACACAATTCCACAGCGAACTCGATGCGGCAGCCGTACGCGGTCGGTTGATTGCTTACAGGCACCTGTATCCCGAAATGGGAGATGATGAAAGCTTTTCACGTATTCTTTCCACGCTTGCCGAGACAACGGAGGTAGACGAACTCCTGCACTTGTTCCTGCTGCGTACCGCGGTGGCGGTCACGGCAGATCGAACGGATGACTGATATGCACGAGACCTTTTGCCATCTGAGTGTGTGAAATATAGATCTGAATGTTAGCTGAGCTAGTCAGCTGAAAACAATTATCCGGAAAACGCATCCACCAGCATATGCCGAGCCTCGACAAAGAAACCCGCGACATGATTCTGGAGTCCCTCAGGGACTATGCCGATCGAAAACTCACCGACGCGCACCTGCTCACGTTCGATCGCGAAGACCGTTTTGCCACCGAGGTCCTCGAAGAATTGAACGAGCCTGCCACGCTTGGTCTGCACCTCCTGTTTATCCCGGAAGAGTTTAACGGTCTTGGAGGCGGATCATACGACATATACCGTATTTCGGAGCTCATGGCCTCCATCGACCTCGGTATCTCAACGGGCGTGCTTGCCTCTTTTCTTGGCTCGGATCCCATTACGGTCGGCGGGACGCCGGATCAGAAGAAGCGCTGGATGACAAAGATCGCCGACGAGGCCTTGCTTGTTGCGTATGCTGCGACGGAGCCGCAAGCCGGTTCCGATCTGGCAGCGCTCCAGACACGTGCTACGCCGGTCGAGGAGAACGGTACGACGACGGCTTACCGCATCAACGGCAGAAAGCAGTGGATCAGCAACGGCTCGGTTGCCGATCTTTACACCGTTCTTGCGCAGGCGCCCGGCGGACCGACCTGGTTCGTTGTCGAAAAGGATCGTGACGGCCTCTCTTTCGGCCATCCCGAAGAAAAACACGGCATCCGGTCGTCGAACACGGCATCGGTATACCTGGATGACGTCCTGGTTCCTGTCGAAAACCTCGTTGGCGATCAGGAAGGACAGGGATTGGCAGAAGCGCAGTCGGTGTTCGGTCGGACACGGCTGATGGTAGGTGCGTTCGGACTCGGCGCAGGTTGGGAAGCGTTGCGACGGGCGATTACTTATTCACAGGAACGCGTGCAGGCAGGCTCCACACTCAGCAAGAAGCAGGGATACACCCACAAATTGATCGTTCCGCACGCTTCCCGGCTGGAGGCCGCGCGCACCTATTTAGAATGGGCGTCCGGGAGACTGGACAACGGAGAAGAAGGACTTGCCACCGAAGGCGGGGTTGCCAAGTATCTGGCATCTGAATTCGGCAATGCGGCCGCCGAGGATGCCATTCAGGCACTTGGCGGCTATGGTTACACGCATGAATACATGGTGGAGAAGATCAAGCGAGACGTCCGGATTACGACGATTTATGAAGGCACATCGGAGATCCTCGAATGGACGATTGCCCGCGACCGCTGGCAACTCCATCTGAAATCCCGAGGTTCTTTTTACCGTGACTGGGCCGAACGTCTGGAGAAACTTCATAATACACAACCGGAAAACGGTGCGGACATCGCCGCCATGGGCATGCGCGCACTTTCAGAATTGCTCGAGCGCTGTCGCATCGACCGACTCACCAGGCAACAGCATGTCCTGTTCCGCCTTGGCGAACTAATCGCATATGCGGAAGCGGCAGCCGTCTTCAGTGAACGGGTGGTCGACCAGCCGACCGAGGCGGTGCCGCTGGATATTCCTGCGAGACAAGCACTAGCCAGGATCTTTGCGCGGGAGTCCTCTCTGAAAATCGCGGCAGACGGGCTACGCTGGGCCGAAGGTGCCGGCCAGAGAGATCCCGACCTGGCGAACGCTATCGGACTTCCGGGAATCTATGCTGCACAGCGCGGTGGCCTCGCGGACATGGACATCGCCAGCGAAAAACTCATGACGGCTTTCCCCGCCTGAAACCGCCATCGCTGCATACTTATCAGACTGCAGACAAACGACTGAACATGAAGGGCCATTTCGAGAACGAACCCATTGCCATCGTCGGTCTAGGCGCCATCCTGCCGGATGCACCGGATGCTCCTACATTCTGGGAGAATATCGTCGGCAAGCGGTATAGCATTACCGAAGTCAATCCGAAGCGCTGGGATCCGAAAAAATACTACGATCCCGATCCCAAGGCGCCGGATAAGACGTACTCGAAGATCGGTGGCTGGGTACGTGACTATGCATTCGACTGGAAAAAATTCCGAATGCCTCCGCGTGTAGCCAATGTCATGGATCCCGGCCAGCACTGGGCCGTGGAGGTATCGGCCGCGGCACTGGAAGATGCCGGCTTGATGAACGGCCGTGTTGATTCGGAGAAAATCGGCGTCGTCTATGGCGCTTCAATCGGCGGCGAATACCATTACGTAAGCACCTCACGCATCCATTTCCCGGAGTTCGAGGAAGCGCTGCGGGATGTCGACGCATTCGACGCGCTGCCGGATGAACGTCGCGAAGAGATTGTTCAAAAGTGGCACGCGCTGTTCCGTGAACGGACGCTCGAGATCACGGAAGACACGATGCCCAGCGAACTCCCGAACATCGTGGCGGGGCGCGTGGCCAACGTACTAAACCTACGTGGACCCAACTTCATAACCGACGCCGCGTGCGCATCCAGTTTTGCCGCCATACAGTCTGCAGTCCAGATTTTACGTGAGCACAAGGCGGAAGTCGTGGTAACCGGGGGTGTGGACCGCAACATGGGTCCCTCCTCTTTTGTCAAGTTTAGCAAAATCGGGGCACTGAGTGCCTCCGGGTCCCGGCCGTTCGGAAAAGGGGCGGACGGTTTCATTATGGGTGAGGGAGCGGCCTCTTTCGTCCTGAAACGGTTGACGGATGCCGTTGACAACGATGACCGGATATACGCGGTCATTCGCGGCATCGGAGCGGCAAGCGATGGCAAAGGAAAAGGCATTACGGCACCGAATCCAATCGGCCAGCGCCTGGCGATGGAGCGTGCCTGGGAATCGGCGGCTCTCGATCCGGCTACCGCCGGCTTGATCGAGGCCCACGGCACCAGCACGCGCGTCGGTGACGTGGTCGAGGTGGAAAGTCTCGCCACGGTTTTCGGCGGCGAACCGGGCGACCGTATCGCGCTCGGTTCGGTCAAGAGCAATTTCGGGCACCTCAAAGCGGCTGCAGGTGCGGCAGGTATGCTGAAAGCGACGTACGCCGTGTACCGGCATATTCTCCCGCCGACGCTCAATGCCCACCCCTCCAATCCGGGCTTCTCGCTCGACGATACCCCGCTCTACCTCAATCACGAAGCGAAGACCTGGGACAGGAACGGCGATGTTCCACTCCGATGCGGCGTAAGCGCCTACGGATTCGGTGGGACCAACTTCCATCTCGTAATGGAAGAGTATGTACCCGGCATGCTGGAAAAGCGGTCAACCGTCGTCCAGGGCTACGACCGGTCTGCACCCGGTCCTCAGGAAGCGCCCGGTGAAACGCCCGCGCCGTTGCGCAGCATCTTGGCGCTGGGTGCGTCCTCCAGCGAGACGCTGGCCGCCGACCTCGAATCACATATCGAGCGTGTGGAATCGGGTTGGATACCGGAGAAGGCGTTCCCGTCGAAGCGGATACTCGACCAATCGGAGCGGCTCGTCATCGATTTCAACGATCGAAAAGAATTGTCGACCCGCCTCCGGCGGGCGCGAAAGGCGATGGAATCGAATTCGAATCGGGCATGGGCTTCACTCCAATCACAGGGTATCTATCGCGGCAGCGGTCCGGCGGCCGGGAAAATTGCGTTTCTGTTTCCCGGACAAGGCAGCCAGTACGTAAATATGGGCCGTGAGCTGTCTGAGACGGCACCGGTAGTTGCCGACGTATTTCGTGAGGCCGATCGCATTATGGAGCCGATTCTCGGCAAACCGCTGACCGCTTTTCTCTTTGCTGAAGCGGAAGACGATGCGTCCATGGAGCGTGCGACGGAGGCGCTTAAACAAACCGATGTGACGCAGCCGGCCATGTTGACCTTCGACACGGCACTGATGACCCTGTTGTCGCACTATGGCATCGACCCCCATATGGTCATGGGCCATTCTCTGGGTGAATATGCCGCAATTATTGCAGCGGGCGTCATGCCTTTCGGCGATGCGCTGGAAGCGGCTGCCGCAAGGGGCAACGAGATGAGCAAACTCGACATTCAGGACCCGGGCAAGATGGCTGCGGTCATGGCCCCTTCCGTGGAGATTGAAGCAGTTCTCGCACAGGTGAAGGGTTACGTCGTAACGGCGAATATCAACAGCGATAAGCAGAATGTCATCGGAGGAAGCACCGCGGGTGTAAATGAAGCGCTCCAAATACTGAACGAGCGCGAAATACGGACGGTAGAGCTTGCCGTAAGCCACGCTTTCCATACCGAGATCGTAAAACCGGCAGCCGGTCCGTTGCGCAAAGTTTTCGACCGTTTGCGCATCACTTCACCGTCCCTCCCGATCGTCGCCAATACGACCGGCACTTTCTACCCTACCGGTGTCGAAGAAATCAAGGACACTCTGCAGACCCAGATTTCCTCACCGGTTCAATGGACCAAAGGCCTGAAAACACTTTATGATGCCGGGGTGCGAACTTTCGTCGAGGTCGGGCCGAAACGTGCATTGCAGGGATTCGTGCGCGAAATGTTTGCAGACAAGGAAGACGTGGTTTCGCTCATGACCAATCTTCCGCGAGCGGGTGAGACACAGTCCTTTAACCACGCGCTTTGCGGCCTGCTTGCTGCAGGCCATTACCCTTCGCCGATTGAGACGGAAACCGAGCATGCCTACAATATCACCGCAAAACCAAACGAGCAGCAGACCAAGGCAATAACGCTGCCGGATCGTGCCACGCACGTATCTCCAGGGCAGACTCCGCCTCCAGATTCAACTGACGGTAGCAGAAGCAGAAAAGAAATGTCCCCAGACGAAGTTCGATCCATGATCAACGCGGCCGTACGCGAGTTTGCTGCCGCACCGCAACAGGGCGCAGGAAATGTGCCGTATGACAGAAACACCCCCCCACTCGGTTCGGTGGTCATTTCAGGAACGGGACTCGGTCTGCCCGGCTCCGAAAAACCGCTCATGTCCGAGGACAATGCCGAACGAATTCTCCGTGGTGAACAATTCGTAGATCTAATCCCGGAGCGATTCCGGAAGCGGATGGTCGAAAAACGAATCGTACGCATCGTGAAAGCGGCCGACGGAAGCGGAAGGCTCGAAACAATAGATTCGACGGACGACGCCATCAAACTCGCCGGACGGCCCGGACCGTTTGACCTCATCAGTGAATACGGCGTTGACGAACGTCTCGTTGAAACACTGGACCGTTCCTCCCAACTGGCACTCGCCGCCGGGGTCGATGCCCTCAGAGATTCCGGCATCCCGCTCGTTATGGAGCACAAGCGAACCACCACCGGCTCCTATCTGCCCGATCGCTGGATGCTGCCGGAGGCACTGAGGGATGAAACCGGCGTGATCTTTGCCAGCGCATTCCCGGGATTTGACCGGCTTTCCGATGAGCTGACGCGGTTCTACCGGTATTCGGCGTTGATGGGTCAAATAGAAGAGCTCGAAAAACTCAGGGAGGTGACCACCGATCGGGATACACTCAACGAAATAGCCCGCAGAACGGGAACGCTCCGTGAAGAGGCTGAGAAAGAAGAGTACACCTTCGATCGCCGTTTTCTCTTCCGCATCCTCACGATGGGACATTCCCAGTTTGCCCAGTACATCGGCGCCCGGGGTCCCAACACCCACGTAAATGCCGCTTGTGCAAGCACTACCCAGGCAGTGGGGGTTGCGGAAGACTGGATCCGCACCGGCCGCTGCCGTCGTGTAATCGTGGTTGCAGGCGACGATATCACCACCGAATCCCTGCTCGGCTGGATGGGGGCCGGCTTCCTGGCGCTGGGCGCGGCAGCGACGGATGACAAGGTTGAAGATGCCGCACTGCCATTCGATCGCCGCAGGCACGGCATGCTGGTCGGAATGGGCTCCTGTGCAATGGTCGTGGAAAGCGAAGACGCCGTTCGAGAGCGCGGAATGCGGGCCGTTACGGAAGTTCTGGGCACCGAATACCGCAACAGCGCCTTCCATGCCACGCGCCTGGACGTCGACCATATTGCGGGCGTCATGGACAGCATCGTGACCGCTGCAGAGCGACGGTTCGGGCTGAACAGACACGCGATTGCCGAAAACCTCGTGTTCGTATCGCACGAAACCTACACTCCGGCACGCGGCGGTAGTGCCTCTGCCGAGGTGGTGGCCCTGAAAAACACCTTCGGCGACTCGGCCGATCGCATCGTGATCTCGAATACCAAGGGCTTTACCGGACATGCCATGGGCGTCGGCGTAGAAGACGTCATCGCTTTAAAAATTCTAGAACAAGGCATCGTCCCACCTGTGCCGAATTATCGTGAAGTGGATCCGGATCTGGGCAAACTCAACCTGAGCCGTGGCGGACGATACCCGGTACAGTATGCACTTCACCTCGCAGCAGGTTTCGGCTCCCAGATTGCGTTTTCTCTTACCCGGCGGATCCCGGGAGGCCTGAATCGAACCGACAGTCCCGCCGTTTACCAACAGTGGCTCGACAGCGTCAGTGGATACGATCGGGCGATCACCGAAGTCGTCGACCATACGCTCCGCATCGTCGACCAGGGACTTCCGGCACGACAGCCGGCCGCAAGTAATTGGCTGCCGGGGACCGGTCCAACCGTACGGGCAGCGGCGCCTGCACAGGGAATTCCCTCGCAGACGGTTTCTCCAACTGCGCCACCCCCGTTTTCACCGTCCGCAACACCTGGCGTCGCTCCAAAAGAATCCGAGCGACTGGCGCCCGTGGCCAAAACAGTTGCACCGTCTCGCCAGAAGCCTGCGACTTCCGAGGAGCCGCCCCCTCCACCTCCTTCTCCCGCAACTCCACCGGCACCTGCAGCGGAATCGAATGTATCGGAGATGGTCTTGACTCTCGTTTCCGAGCAGACCGGCTACCCGGTCGATATGCTGGCACTCGATCTGGATCTCGAAGCGGACCTGGGAATCGACACCGTCAAGCAGGCGGAAACCTTTGCCGCCATCCGCGAAGCCTTCGATATTCCCTTTCAAGAGGATCTGAGCCTGCGGGATTATCCCACTCTCGAATCCGTAATCGGCTTCGTGCATCAGTACCGACCCGACCTGGACACCGGCGATCGACCGGATACGGCACATACTGAAGAGCCGGCAGACACAACCTCCGCGGAAGCGCCCGCCCCCGCCCCCGGGAATGCCGCCCCGGAAACACCCGTAGCCCAAACGCCAGACGCCGGGACGGCGGACAAGGGAACGCACAGTGTCGCATCGCAGGTACTCGGACTCGTTTCCGAGCAGACCGGCTACCCGACCGATATGCTGGCACTCGATCTGGATCTCGAAGCGGACCTGGGAATCGACACCGTCAAGCAGGCGGAAACCTTTGCCGCCATCCGCGAAGCCTTCGATATTCCCTTTCAAGAGGATCTGAGCCTGCGGGATTATCCCACTCTCGAATCCGTAATCGGCTTCGTGCATCAGTACCGACCCGACCTGGAACAAAGCGATGCTCCTGCCTTACAGCAGGAGGTACGATCGGATGTACAAAGCACAGCAGCGGAACCGACGGATGTTTCAGATTCGGTGGAAAAGGCTGCCGGGACGGATGAGATTGCCACCCAAGTACTTGCTATCGTCTCCGAACAGACGGGATATCCGGTCGATATGCTCGAACCCGACCTCGACCTGGAGGCTGATTTGGGGATCGATACGGTGAAGCAAGCGGAGACGTTTGCCGCTATTCGCGAAACATTCGACATCCCCTTCCAGGAAGACCTCAGTTTACGAGATTATCCGACGCTTGCCTCTGTAGTGGGATTTGTTGAATCCTCAAGACCCGATATGGCCGGCGCATCAGACGAAAAGGCTCAAATAACTGAGACCGGTGAAGATGTGTCAAGCGACGCGGCGCCTGAAGTCGAACCGGAAAGGCGCTATGCGATCGAGAACGCGGACCTGTTCCCTCGCCGGGTTGTGGTCCCCGTTCCACGACCATCGCCCCGACATTGTGCTGAAACGGGCGTCAAAATCGATCAGAAAAGCCGAATACTGGTCGTTTCCGATAGCGGAGGTGTCGGCAAGGCACTCATTTCCCGCCTTGAAAAAAGGGGAGCCACAGTACTCGCACTCGACCCGTCCGGTACAGCCGAAGAACTGGAAGCCGGCCTTGCCGATCATCTTTCTGATGGATCCATTCAAGGCGTTTACTGGCTTCCGGCGCTCGACATAGAGGATTGCGTTGAAGCGTTGTCGCATAAATAGTGGAAAGCCGAAACCTAT
>CAZIIP010000090.1:0-10821 GCA_964539455.1 uncultured Rhodothermales bacterium | reverse complement strand
TATCTGATCGTCCCGGAAGATCAGGTCGAGGAAGCGGTGCGGGACCTCGTGCGCATCGGCCTTGATAACGTCAAGGGATTTGCGACACCCGAGACGCTCATTCACTATCAGGAGCAGGGCGGGAAGGTTGCGTCGACGGAAGTTTTGACGTTCGCCGACGTGGAGAAGCTCTACAAGGACGACAATGTGCAGATGTTGGATGTGAGGGGTGTGGTAGAGTTTGAGGAAGGCCACATCGAAGGGGCGCAGAACATCGCCGACTCCCGGCTCTTCGTGCGCCGCGACGAACTGCAGCAAGGAAAAACCCAGGTCGTCTACTGTCGCACCGGCAACCGTGCGGCGGCATCGGCATCGCTCCTCGAGCGCCTTGGACACGAGGTGAAATACGTTAACGATCTTATTACAAAGTGGTCCGAGCCGGTCTCTTCTAATACCCAGCCGGCTTCATAAACCTGTCCCACCTTGAACTCCGGGGGAACGTGGAAACAATCCCCGTCCCCCGGGGAATATGCTCTCTTTCGAGATGACGTTCGCGTCCGCCTTTACCTCCCTGCTTCCCGCCGTCTCCTGGGTGAAAAACTACCGACGGAGCGCTCTGTCGGGTGATCTGACGGCCGGCCTTACCGTCGGCGTCATGCTGATCCCGCAGGGCATGGCATATGCACTGATAGCCGGATTGCCCCCTGTCTACGGGCTCTATGCGTCGCTTTTCCCCTTGGTCGCATACGGGCTGTTCGGCACCTCTCGCCAACTGGCGGTCGGTCCTGTCGCAATGGTCTCACTGCTGGTCGCCGCCGGTGTGGCACCCGTGGCCGGAGGCGATCCGTTCAGCTACGTCGGCCTCGCCGTGCTGCTTTCGCTGATGGTGGGAGTCGTGCAGTTCGTGCTCGGTATGGCCCGATTCGGTTTTCTGGTCAACTTCCTTTCCCATCCCGTACTGAGCGGTTTCACCTCGGCTGCCGCGCTCATCATAGGACTCAGCCAGTTGAAACATCTCATCGGCGTAGACATCCCGCGAAGCAACTTCGTGCACGAAATTATCGGATCCGCGGCAGCTCAGATCGGTGCGGTCAACCTGCCGACCCTCTTCGTCGGACTGCTGAGTATCCTCTCGCTGGTTACGCTGCGCCGGTGGAAAAAGGCTTTCCCTGGTGCCCTTGCCGTGGTAGCCATCGGTACCGTCGCTTCCTGGCTGCTCAGTCTCGAACAGCGCGGCGTGGCCATCGTGGGTAGCGTACCAAGCGGGTTGCCGGCATTTTCCGCTCCTTCTATCGAGGCCGAAGCGTTGACGGCGTTGCTCCCTACCGCGCTGACGATCGCGCTGGTAGGATTCATGGAATCGATTGCCGTCGCGAAGGTCTATGCCTCCAGAAACCGCTATGAGGTGGATGCCAACCAGGAGCTTATCGGACTCGGACTGGCCAATATTGCAGGGTCCTTTTTCCGTGCCTATCCCACCACCGGTGGCTTTTCCAGAACGGCCGTCAATGCGGCGGCAGGGGCGAAAACGAATCTCGCCGGCATTGTCAGCGCAGGTGTAATCGCATTAACGCTCTTCTTTTTAACGCCGCTCTTCACATACATGCCGAAAGCGATCCTGGCAGCCATCGTGATGGTAGCCGTTGCTGGGTTGCTCAACTGGAAAGAAGCCCTTTCGCTGTGGCGTGTCGACCGACGGGACTTTGGCCTGATGCTGGTCACGTTTGCGGCTACGCTGGGACTCGGCATCGAGGAAGGCATCCTTGTCGGGGTAGTGCTTTCACTTGTGCTTGTCATTCAGCAGTCGACCTATCCACACACCGCAGTGCTGGGCCGGCTACCCGGGACCACGATCTACCGGAATCTCGAACGGCATCCTGAAGCGGTCGAAGATGACGGCGTGCTCGTCATCCGCATGGATGCCTCGGTCTTTTTTGCCAATACCGCGCACCTCAAGGACACCGTCCGCCGAGAAGTGGACGAGAGGGGGGCTGTCCGGGCGGTCGTCATCGATATGTATCCGGTCAATCGTCTGGACTCCACCGCGCTTCACGGAATCCGTGAAATCGCCGAAGAAATGCGCGAAAGGGGCATTCGTCTACTCCTGACGGGCGTGAAGGGCTTCCTCTTCGGAAAGCTGGAACGGGACGGGTTGGCCACTGAAATCGGCGCCGAAAACTTCTACATGGAGGTACACGACGCAGTGCTGGCCGCATGCGAGCAGACGACGGAATCCGCTACGCAGCCCGCGTAGACAGGCCGAACGATTTTACACCAATAACAAAGCAACCTAAAACCGAGCTTGCCCGAACGCACGGATGCACCGTTCATCATGTCGCGGTCAAACACCAAAATCCAACGAACGAAGCCGGACAACAATCGGCCGCCTATTTTCGCTATCTGAAAGATGCTCCTTCCGTAATGGGCCACCGGTCCGGGCACTATGGCACTGAGGGTGCCCATCATCGCTACATTCGCAGGATCGACCTAGAGCCTGCCTGTCCGGCGTGCCACGGTAAACGTGAAAACCGCCCTGCGTTTGTAGCCTGGAGATATCCCGAAGACAAGGCTTTCGGTTCTACGTCGGGAGATTTGAGAAGGCTGTATGTGGTGGGCATTCCCGCTGCAGAGCAGTAGCCGGGCCCTATCTTACGAAGTATTCGGGATACCAAACCATACGCCATGATGACCGACGATTCGCTTCAGGAGCATCTTCAGAAAAATGCCGACCATGCGGATGCCGACCGGGCAGATCGGCTGATATCCCAGTCGGGTGTCGCCTGTATCGACGGCCGCAAAAACACCCATGCCGTCTGCGTGCCCGGAGGTTCGGCGGGCATGTTTCTCATAATGGCCAACGCGATTGAAGAGCTGCTGGACGAGCCTTTCGACCGGCAAGGAGTGGAGCGGCTCCTCAAACGATATCTCAATGCTTTTCGTGTGGGATATTTCCACTCCGACACGCATGCAGTCGGAGTCATTGCCGGTCTGCACGAATCACTACAACCACTTGCCGAACGTCCGACGACAGAGACACTGACGTCCATACTCCGATCGTTGTCGGATTCGGGTTTCGACAGCCTTCTGCCGTACCTGGTCGAACCGGAGTTGATAGGCTGCGGGCATCTCAAGATGATGAGCATGCATCCGGAAGAGTATGGCGTACGGCCCGAACTGCCCGGCATGGTACTGGCCGAGTGGTACCGGCGATGGCGGTACAGTGACCAGCGCATCCGCTTCGAGGTGCTGCAGGGCCGGCATGCCGAGCAGGGATTGGTTTATGTCACCCAAACAGCCGGATCCGAAGGCGTACTCGCTCCCATTCAGCAGCCCATTGCGCCGCAATGGGACGGTATTCAGCTTTTTATTCATCACCCACAGACCAGCGCTTACGTACTCGCGCAGCAGTCACTCTTTGTAATGCGTACGGGTGTCCTCTCGTCGGCTTTCCAGAAGCGGTTCGAAAATCTGCAACAAGAACTTGCTTCCGCATGGATGGGCACAACGGTAAGCAAACTCGCTCCGGACGCTCAGGTCTATCGGGCCGCATTCGGCGCAAATCTGGGGTTATCTTCCCTTCAATCGTGATGCCCGGGTTGATGCAGCGTTTCATACTGACCTTTTTACTGCTGAGTGCGGCTGCCAAGACGCCCCAATCGCTTCTGGGTCAAACTGCAGGTTTTCTGGACGACGCGGATTTCAATCTGCTCATCCAGACGAATGCCCAGTACGGAGAAGAAGGAAACGGACCGCTGGGAAAGAACGGATTTCGTGTGCGGCGCGTCAGGCCGAGACTGGCAGGCAATGTCAACGAGCAGCTTCGCTTTGCGGTACAGGCTGATCTCGTTCGAGATTTCCCCGTACTCGATGCCCGCTTCACATGGGACATTGCCCAGGGCTGGGAAATACGGGGAGGTCTCTACAAGTCCCCCTTCAGCATGGAGTATCTCGAGAATGTCGGCCGGCTCGATTTTGTCATGCGATCACGCGTCGTTCGCTCACTTGCTCCCCAAAGGAACGTGGGGCTCGCCGTTCGAAAAGCGGTCACGCCTATGTTTCGCCTCCAGTTGAGCGCCTTCAACGGGAACGGCGGATCTACATTCGCAAATGACAATGCATCCCTGATGTATGTCGGCAGGATTACGTTCGACAGCGGTCAGGAAGACGACGATCTGCGTTTACGAATGGGCCTCAACGCCGCTTACAGCGAAGATGAGAACGTACGCATCCGCAACGTCGATCCGGCGTTTTCCGGAAAACGGGCGCTCGCCGGCGGGGATGTATGGTTGGATGCCTATAGCTGGACGGTAAAGGGCGAGTCGATCTACATGGACACCAACAGAGCGAGTCTCGGCAGTTCCGGCGCATTCTGGGGGGCTTACTTGACCGTAGTCAGGCACCTCCCTGCCGATTGGAACGTTGCTATAAGATGGGACCGCTGGCATGACGGCGAAACAAGTGACGATCTTGTGCTCGGAATCACGCGGGGTGTACGCGGCGCCGTCAAATTGCAGATGAATGCCCAGATTCCCGTTACCGATCATGAATCCCGACCCTATGCCGCACTCGGTATGGTTCAGATTGCCCTCTAGGACCGGCCGTAGTGTCCCCGGCAACCGATGGATTCGATTCACAACTGATCCGCCGTGAAACAACGACTTACCAGAATACTCCCCATCGTCGGCTGGTTGTCGACGTACGGCCCGGCCGATCTGCGTGGCGATCTGGCTTCCGGAATCACGGTCGGTATCATGCTCATTCCACAGGGGATGGCGTATGCGCTACTGGCCGGGATGCCGCCAATCTACGGTCTCTATGCAGCGCTCGTACCCCTGGTCGTGTATGCCCTGCTGGGTACCTCCCGGCACTTATCCGTCGGTACCACGGCAATCGACAGCATGATCATGGTCGTCGGACTTGGAGCGCTGGCCGAGACGGGAACGGATCGGTTCGTCGAACTGGCGTTCGGATTCGCGGTCCTTGTCGGAGCGATCCATCTCGCCCTCGGCGTGCTGCGTCTGGGCTTTCTCGTAAACCTGCTTTCGCGGCCGGTCATCCTCGGTTTTACGTCGGCTGCCGCGCTCATTATCGGCTTCAGCCAGCTATCCAATCTCGTCGGCATACCACTGCCGCGTACGGAGCAGATTTTTGTCGTAGTCTGGGAAGCGGGCAAGAACCTCGGCGCCGTTCATTTCCCTACGCTGGTCATCGGCTTTGCCGGCATCTTGTTGCTCGTCCTGTTTCGCCGATGGAAGCCACTTTTTCCCCGTGCGCTTACGGTAGTCGTAATCGGAACGCTGCTCGTTTGGCTGCTGAATCTGGACGGTACCGGCGTGCAGATTGTCGGTGACGTTCCGCGCGGGCTCCCGGCCCCGATAGTACCTTCCTTTGAGTGGGGAACGATGGGAGCACTCTTTCCGACGGCGCTCGCGCTCGCACTCATCCAGTTCACCAACGTGGTCTCGTTGGGCAAGGTATTCGCGGCCCGTCACAAATATTCAATCGATGCCAACCGGGAATTGTTTGCGATCGGTGCCGCGAACGTGATCGGGGCCCTTTTTCAGAGTTTCACGGTATCCGGTAGCTATTCCAGAACGGCCGTGGCGGAACAAGCAGGAGCGAAAACGGCGCTGAGTAACGTCTTCGCAGCGGCTTTGATTGTGCTCACCCTTCTGATACTAACCCCGCTATTTTACCATCTGCCGGTAGCCGTGCTGGCTGCCATCATCATGGTGGCGGCGTTCGGCATGATCGATATTGCTGCGTTCAGATACCTCTACCGCATGAAACCGGTGGACGGCGGCATTGCGCTGCTGACCTTTGCCGTTACGGTAGTTGCCGGCCTGCAGGTCGGTATTCTCACCGGTATCGCCGTGTCCGTGGTTGCCATCATGTACCGGATTAGCCGCCCGAATGTCGCCATACTCGGTCGTTTGCCGGGCACCCGCAGTTTTCGGGATGTGGAGCGACATGTGGAAGCGGAGCCGATCGAAGGCATCCTTTTGCTGCGCATGGATGCCTCTTTTACTTACGCCAATGCGGAATTCCTGAAAGACCTCATTTTGAACCATTGCGGATCGGAAATGGGGAAAGCCACGCGGGCCGTCATCATCGACATGAGTTCGGTCAACGATATGGATACCACAGCGGTCGAGGCGCTGCAGCTCGTTGTCGAGAGGTTGGGGGAACGCGACGTGTTGCTATACTTTGCGGGCGTCCACGGCACGGTGCGTGAAATGATGCAGCGATCCGGATTTCATACGCTTCTGGGATCCGATCACTTCTATCTCAGTCCACATCGTGCCGTCGAATCGCTCATGAGGCGGTGGGGCAGAGACGATGAGTGTATCGGCATCGGAGGTGAGCCGCCTTCGGACGCACCGCTATAGGCATTTCGGAGCCGCGGGGTGCCGCATGCGCGGTGCGCATCAGGCCTTGGCCTGCATGTCTCCCAGTAACCGGCGGGTTCGTTCGATCGTTGTCCGCGGACCAGAAAATGCCGGATCCAGCGGCGGATATTGTTTGCCGAGATCCTTGAAAAACCCTTGCGCACGGGCCGCGAGGTGGTCGATTCCGTGAAGTACCGGCGCAACGCGGTCGAACGTAGCCGCAGACTGTATGAGACCACCCAACATCTGCCTCCGGGATCCGAATCCAGAGGGTATGTCATTCTCCCGACCGATATTCCGGATGTCCGCTCTCGATAGCCAGAAACCCGCAGTAAGGGGCTGTAGCAAATGCGCCCGGATGTCCGACAAGGCAGCGGAGGCGAGATCGGGCGGATCCGGCGCCACGGGCGGATCCGACATATTGATGGGAACCGGCCCTTCGAGGTCAATCCGGTGTGTGAGTACCAATGCGAGCGTCCTGCGGGCCAGCGTGACGTAAAACGGCAGGTCATAATGAACCACGGCCCAGCAGAAAGCAGGCAGCCAGGGCAACACCATGCCATCGAGAAAATCGGCCGTTCGCTGCTCGGTAACATGCGGATTCTTCGCGTCCCCGGAGGCGAGTGCGGACAAATGCGCCAGGATTTCCAGTTCGGACGCGATGTGGTCTTCCGCTTCTCCCGGCCGATCAGGAAGGCTGCATGCCCGGCGCCAAACCAAGGCTTCTTGCGTGTACCGTCCACCCAGCCGGCCCTGGGCCGTCAGAAAGGCGGAGGCATAGGGGTAGACGGTGAAGCCGAACAGATCCTGAAATGCTGCGGCTTCCTCATTTTCCTGATGGCCGGCGGGTAACGCATCGGCGAAGCCCGGAATACGCTCGACAAGCGCACGGGTATCTCCTGTCAGGCCTTCCCTGAACAGCCGGGCAAAAAGCCGGTAGGCATTCGCCCGTGCCACCGCTAGTTGCCGCTCATCCGGACCGACGGGCGGCTTCGGGCGCTCGTGGCACCCGGGCGAATCTGGGTGTTGGGAATCCGCCAAGTGCGCGTCAGGAGGATTCCTCTTTTTTCGTCGACAGGCCGAGCGGCAGGTAGGCCGGGCAGGTGCCGACGAAACCCGTTACCAGAAAGACGACCGCAATAATCCCGAGAATGACGGCGGCGGTGCTGCCGATCACATTCGTGAAGTAGAGGACAGCGATGACGACGGCGAGAATAATCCTGATCGCGCGATCGACGGAGCCCATATTCTTTTTCATCTTATTATGATTTGTTTGGTGTTATGTAAGCCATTTTACCAGATAGACAACAGTGGCGATCCCTCCGGCGCACAGGATACAGACCAATAACAGGCGCGTCACTTTTTGCGCCGTTGTGAGGTGGCCGTTGCCTTTGAATGCCATACGCAAGGGAACTGATCATCGATAACCCTAACGGTTACATTCCGCTGGGCCGCCATGGTTTCATGCGTTCGAGCTTGTAGGCTTCCTTGACCGGTTTTAAAGGCCTTTTGAGCCAATGGGGCCGCCGAAGCCCATCCGGACTGATCGTCGAAGCCGGTCGCGTCAGCGCTACCCACTCCCGGTATACCTTCATAGATTTCTCGGTATCGACGAATACGTCTCCGTTTGCATCGTCGGACGCCGCTTTGGTCACATTGACCGCCTTTTGTAGCCAGCAGTGCGCACCGCTAATCGGATCGGGATGAACGGCATGGGTCAGGTTTTGGTGAACGCCGACGTCTTCCCACCATATCCGGCTGGTATCCGGGTCCGCCGACTTCCACTTTGTCGCGCCATGCAGCACGTGCAGCCTGTTGTCGGCGCCTTGCGTATCCAAACGGACGAGGTTGGACGAACCTCTGTTGACGCCGCTCTTCTCTTGCAGGCGCCACCGTCCCAGATGGTGGCTCAGCGCAATGACACCGGGCTTCACACCTTCGGTAATCCAGACACGGTCCACGAAATATCCGATTTCTGTTTCGACCCTGATCAGGTCATTGGATTGTACACCGATCCTGCGGGCGTCTTGCGGGTGCATCCAGACCGGATTGCGGTGACTCAACTCATAGAGCCACTTGGCATTGGCACTTCTTGTATGGATCAGCGTGGGCAGACGGAACGTCGGCAACAGGAGCATCTCGCCTTTGGACCGGTCGATATGGTCCTGGTGAACGTGGCTCTTAAGTGTCCAGGGCAGCACGTACTCCTTCTCCGGCCAACCCCAGTCTCTAAGCGTCGGTGAAAAGAATTCCAGTTTACGGCTCGGGGTGCCGAAGCCTGCCATCGCATTGCCGTCCACTTCAATCCCTACGACCGTACCGTCCTTGACCAATCGACCGGACGCATCTTTGGACCCGCCCTCGCTGTCGATTGTTTTTTCATACGGCGTATAGTTCTGTTTGACGACCTCGAACACGCCGAAGGCACGCATGTATTCCAGCGGCGTCATATCGTGCCGGGCCGCCTCTTCCGGGAGTCCCGGTACGCTGTTTTCGAACATCCAACGGTAGTACTCGTCGACTGTGATGATCTCTCCTTCGCGGTAGGGACTTTCGAACCAGGGGCGAATACCCAGAGCGCCGTCCGGGTCCATATGGTCCGACAATTGAATCCACCACTCGTTCTCTTCCCATACCTCTCCCGGGTTGGCTTCGTAGGTAAATGTGACGGGTTTGCCGAGGCGTTCCATGGCCACCCTTCGAACCGGTTGCCGGAAGCTGATCCACTGACCCGCATGGGTTTCCTGACTCACGAGATCGTGGCGCTCGCCGGCGTGACCCATAGGCAGCACATAGTCGGCAAACCAGGCCGACTCGTTCCAGGTCGGCGTCAGTGCCACATGGCATTTGATCTTCTGCTCATCTTTCAGCGCCTTCAGCCAGACAAAACCGTCCGGATTGATCCACATCGGATTGTAGACCCGCGTGAAATACACATCGATGTCGCCGCGACCTTCTTCGAGAAAGTGCGGCAAAAGGAAGCTCATCTCATAGAACGACAACGGCCATTCATCGGGCAGATGCAGTTCGTTCCAAGCGTCGAAGGCGGGCGGGATTTTGAAGGGCTTGGGTACAAACTTATTCCATGTATTCAGGGCCGTTCCGCCCTTCGTACCTACACTGCCCGTCAGGACGTTCAGGAAGAACAGGGTTCGTGATACCTGCCAACCGCCGCGGTTGCCGATTGACGCGGATCGCCAGGTGTGGGTGGCGAGCCTTCCCTGGCAATCCGCCACATACGCCGCCGCTTCTCGAATTCGTTCCACGGGCACTTCGGCCTCTTCGGCGGCCCGCTCGAGCGTGAACTCCGCGTAGAGCGTCTTGAGCAGACGATCAAAGTCCTCGAAGGTCGGTTCTCCTTCCGGTTCGAAATCGACTTCCGGATAGGGCTTCGTGGCAAAAAACCGCAGGGTGTCTTCCCAGTTCACCCACTTTTGAACGAATTCGCGGTCGTACAGATCACGTTGGATCATGTAGTTCGCAAAAGCCAGCAGCACCGTAGACTCACTGCCCGGCCAGGTCGGTAACCAGACGTCGCTTTTTGAGGCGGTGTTGCTCAGTCGGGGATCGAACGTGATGAGTTTTGCTCCCTTGACCTTTGCCTCCATGATGCGTTGCGCGTGGGGATTGAAATAATGGCCGGTTTCCAGGTGGCTGGATACCAGCAACACGACCCGCGCGTTGGCGTAATCCGGGCTGGGGCGATCGCCGGCTGACCAGAAAAAATAGCCGGCGCGTGCGCCTGCAGAACAGATATTCGTGTGACTGTTGTGCCCGTCGACGCCCCAGGCCTGAATGCAACGGTTCGTATACCCGTCTTCACCCGGCCGTCCGACGTGATACATAATGCCGTCGCGCCTGACTTTTCGGCTCTCGCGCATCTTCGCGCCTATCTCTTCCAGCGCCTGATCCCAGGTAATGCGTTTCCACTTCCCTTCGCCGCGCGCGCCGACGCGTTTGAGTGGGTAAAGGATCCGTTCGGGATCGTAAATCTGGTTGAGCGTTGCCGGGCCCTTTGCGCAGTTTCGTCCGCGGCTGCCCGGATGAACCGGATTGCCCTCGAATTTTTTGATTTCCAGTGTCTCCCGGTCGACATAGGCCAGCAGCCCACACCCGCTCTCGCAGTTAAAACAGGTGGTCGGGACAAGGGTAAACCGGCGTGCAACCTTTTTGGGCCACGCCTTTCCATCCCACTCCACCCAGTCGTGCCAGCGGTGTTGCGGGGGATAGCTGCTCATGCGGCCGTCAGGATGGTGCACGGTCGTCATATCCGCCTTTTCCGGTTCGATGTTCGAGACCGTGAATTCGGGCATTTCGAAGCCTGCGTCGGCGGACCCGTTGTCACTTCCCGGATCGGGATCCACGTTCAGCATGACATTCAGTAGCGCTTCGAGCTTTCTTGGTGCACTCATTTTCGAATATTGATAATGGGCAGGCAAAGGCCTGCGGTCGG
>CAZIIP010000089.1:7672-10853 GCA_964539455.1 uncultured Rhodothermales bacterium | reverse complement strand
CGATCTGGCTCCCGAAACGGCCTATAATAGGGATAGCCGTGCGATCGATCGCGGCGTCATCTTGCCCAATGTGAACGACATCTTTTTCGGCAAAGGGCCTGATCTCGGTGCACATGAAATGGGCTCTACGCCGGTTGTTTACGGACCGCGGAAGCAGGTGCCGTGCCGGGATCCCACATCGGATTAGGTCGCCGATAATTGCCGGCGCCGTCAGAAAAACTTTCAACGCCAATGGTGTATGTGTGCCAAGGAGTGCGAGGACGCCGAGTGCAAACGCGATGTCCGTCGCCATTGCAATACCCCAGCCCTCGATGGCGCCGCCGGTGCTGAAAACCACGACTGTACAAGGCTGCAGTTGTGCGCTTGCCTATTTTAAACGTCCTTGAGTTTCGGTCCAGACAGCAAAAAACGTGATGTCGCGTATTAGGCCTTTGACGGCGGTTTCGTGGAGCGTGGGGGTGAGCATCATCGTGCTTGCGCTGAAGATGGTAGCGTACAGGGTTACGGGTTCCGTATCGCTGTATTCGGATGCGCTTGAATCGATCGTTAACGTGATTGCAGCATCGGTGGCGTTGTACGCCATCTGGTACGCGAATCGTCCACCGGATCACAGCCATCCGTTCGGTCACACGAAAGCCGAGTATTTGTCTTCCGTCCTGGAGGCCACACTCATCTTGTTTGCGGCGGTGGAAATTGCGCGTGCAGCCTGGCTGAGAATCCAGGCACCGATGCCCATTCAGGCTCCGCTGACCGGCATCGTGATATCACTCTCGGCATCAGCGATTAACGCAGGTCTGGCGGTATTTCTGCTCCGTGTAGCCAGGGCATCACACTCACCGGCGCTTCGTTCTGATGGGTTGCACATCTTGACGGATGTCGTGACGACCGCAGGCGTGCTGGCCGGAGTTGGTTTGGCCTGGATGACCGGCTGGTGGATACTCGATCCGATTATCGCGTTTCTGGTCGCCGGCAACGTGATTCGCATCGGTTGGCGTCTCGTACGCGACTCCATCAGTGGACTGCTGGATGCCCGCGTGCCGGACGAACGGCTGGATCGGATTGAAGCGACGATCAGGAGAAACATGGAAGGTGCTTACGAGGTGCACGATATCCGTACGAGGTGTGCCGGGCCGGTGAATTTCATCGAGTTTCACCTGGTTGTGCCGGGGGAAATGGCGGTAGGCACGTCCCATGCCATTTGCGATCGTCTGGAAACGGCACTGAAGGATCAGCTGCCGGGTGCCCGGGTGACGATCCACGTAGAGCCGTTCTGGAAGGCCAAGCACGAAGGCAGTGTGGTCAGGGCGGGGTGAGGCCGACCACCTTTTGGTGACCGGCCTCTTGGATCGTCTGCACTCTACGTTAACGACCTGCCGGCGGCTGCCGCAAGTTTATTAATCGACGATGGGCGTGAGTACGACATTCCGGTATGAAACGGCATCGTGATCGCCCTGAAGGTAGATGGGACCCGGCGCGAACACGTCGGCGGTCAATGCGCCGCCTGTAACACCCTTGACCGGCGCATCGTCGATAATGGTCGTGCCGTTGAGCACCACCGTAATATGTCGTCGGTACAGGGTGATGTCCATTTCCTGCCATTCGCCTGCTGGTCTTTCAGCAGCGGTTGCCGGAGTGACGCGGCTGTATACACCACCCATGTGATGCGAATCCAGATCCATGCCGTAGCTGTCCATGACCTGGATTTCGTAGATCCCGCGGAGATACACGCCGCTGTTGCCGCCTGCAGGCACGTTGACCTCCAGTTTCAGATTAAAATCGTCAAACACGTCGTCCGTGCGGAGATTCCCGTAGTGAATATGCGGTTCACCCTCCGTTTGCTCCGGATTGTTCACCAGGACGCCGTCCTGCACACCCCAGCCGTTCGTATGCTCGGGATTCACGAGCGACCAGCCGGAGAGATCGGTGCCGTTGAATAACTCGATCGGATCACCATAGTTCACGGCGGATATATCCGGGGCTTCTCCGGGAAGGGGTACCTTTACCGCCTCAAACTCTGTTGTCCCGACACCCATACCGTCCGGCTGCGGAATGACCGCCTTTCCATAGAAGTCTTCCCCGCTTTTCCAGAGAGTGAACAAGCCGGTCACCTGCATCGTGCGTTCACTTGACTCATCTACTACGACCTCTCTCGTTCTCGTCACCGTCAGTTTTCCGTCATTGTAAAAGACGTGCGATACCGGTGTCACGCTACCGCCGTACCAGAGCAGATCGGCATCGAGATAGTCCGTCTCCTGCTTGACGGCCAACCAACTTGCGCCGTTGGGTACATGAAGTGCCCATTCGCCGACGAAGTCCTGGATGGTAGCGTTCGATACCATTTCACTCGCTGTCTCCTCCGTTGTAGAGGCACACGATGAAAGAAGCAGTGAGAGTCCGAGTAACGGGACGACCAGTGTCAGCAGCCGTTTTAGCATCTTCTTATCCGTTTTCAGTGAGCGGAACATCGAAAAAACAAGGTACGATCCAGCCGGTTGTAGAAGAAAACCGGATTCGCGAAGGGCACATTTATTCGTCATGACGTTCAAACCAGTCCATCATCAACCGAAGTCGCTGAACGCGGTTCAGCTGCTTGCCGTTGCGCGAGAGACGATGGTTTTCCCTGTGGAAGACGGAAATAGTCCTCCGGCACTATGGATCGCCCCGTTTGGCCGTAGAGCAGTTCTAAGGGTCCAAGCACGAGAAACGGATCGAGGAGCAGAAATGGGAGGTGCAACATGCCCGCTACATGAACAGAGGTGTGAACGAAAAGGAACGGACGTCGAACAGGCCCTTGTCACTGAGCTTCAGTGCGGGTATGACCGTAAGGCCCATGAACGACAGGGTCATGAATGGAGCGGTAAGTTTGGAACCCATCGATTTGGCCATGGCGTCGAGGGCGGCATAGGCGCGACCGGCGGTCTTCCCATCCTCGGAAGAAATGATGCCGGCGACAGGGAGCGGCAGAACGAGCTCTTTTTCGGACGTGACCGCGGCGATACCTCCGCTGTTTTTCATCAGCAGGTTCGTCACCTTTGCCAGTTCGTCATCACTGGTGCCGACTGCGATAATATTGTGTGAGTCATGTGCCACACTTGAAGCGATGGCGCCGATCTGCAATCCGAAGTTGTTGATCAGCGCTACGGCCGGAGGTACATCGGCATACCGGTTGACTACTGCGATT
>CAZIIP010000089.1:0-7662 GCA_964539455.1 uncultured Rhodothermales bacterium | reverse complement strand
GTTCCGTATCGCATTCCACGTACCCATTCGACACCGTCGGTTTGACAATGCGTTCCTCCGTGATCAGGGATCCGTCCACCGCTACGATTACGCGCACGCTGTCTCCTTCAACGCGAATCTGAAATTGCTCCGCTGGAACGTGCCGGGAGACGAACCGATTGGGTGTGCTGAACGAGACCGAAGGAACGTGAGAGATGCCGTGGCGTGCCACACGGGTGCCGTCAATCCACGTTTCCAGCACTTCGAAGCCGTCCAGGTCACCGACCCGGATGAAATCAGCGGGATCACCATCACGCATTTGACCGCAGCGGAGTCCGTAGTGACTGACCGGATTCAGGCAGGCGGCCTGCAGGACATCGAATCGATCAAATCCATCGCCAACCGCTCTTGCGACTAGCCGGTTCATGTGCCCTTCCAGCAAATCATCCGGATGCTTGTCGTCCGAGCAGAACATAATGCGATCCGGTGCCTCGCCGATCAGCGGACTGAGGGCCTCATAGTTGCGGGCCGCGCTACCTTCCCGGATCAGGATCGTCATTCCCAGACGCAGTCTCTCAGCCGCCTCCTCGTACGAGGTACACTCGTGATCCGTCGAAATGCCGGCCTCAACGTATCGCCGGGCATCGTCACCTCGAACCAGGGGTGCGTGTCCGTCGATGGGCAGGTTACGATCGTGGGCATGTTTGATTTTCTGAAGTACGGCAGTATCGCCGGATAAAACACCCGGGTAGTTCATCATCTCCGCCAGATAACCGACCTCCGGATCGTCCAGCAGGCGCGCTATGGCATCCGGACCGATTTCCGCGCCGGCGGTTTCGAACGGCGTGGCAGGTACACAAGACGGGGCACCGAAGGCGAATTTAAGAGGCACCTTCTTCCCGTTTTCGATCATAAATCGCACACCGTCCTCCCCCAACACATTGCCGATTTCGTGCGGATCGGAAACGGTGGCAACGGTACCGTGCTGCATCGCCAATCTGGCGAACTCGGACGGCACCAGCATCGAACTCTCTATGTGAACGTGGGCATCCACGAACCCGGGGATCAGGAAGCCCGCGTCGGCGGACGCGGTTTCCTGAATGCCGGCAATGAATCCGTCAACGATCTGCAGTTCGCCGGGAAAGATGCGCCGGCCTGGAATGTCTACAATCTGACCAGATACTGTCATCTATCTTCTCCGCAGTGAATACCTCATCATTATTGGGCTATCGATAGGACCACTTCAGAAACCACGGATCGAGCGTTCGTTTCTGGAAATCCTTGATTTTCTCTTTGTACGCATCCAAAACGTCTGCAAATTCGGGATCATCGGCAAGATTGTTGGATTCCCGGGGATCGTTTTGCATATCGTACAACTCGAACTCCGGCCTGTGAAGGTACTCATCCACGGTTCGTACCCCGAACATGGTTTCCGGTCCCTGCCTATAGGCATGCTGCCAGGTAGCCGCATCCCAGAGATCGGTGGCGTGTGGATAGGATAGTCCGCCGGCAATATTCCAGATCAGCTTGTACTCCCGGTCTCGGACAACCCGCATCGGGTAGTACATCTGGATCTCGTGAAACGTATGTGATGCATAGATTTCGTCCCAGCCTGCAGTTTCTTCTTCCGAAAGAACCGGGAGGAATGAGCGGCCATGCGGGCCGTGGGTATCGGGCATATGATCCGTAAGTCTCGAAATGCCGATATGATTGTCGTACACGGGGGGATCGATACCTGCGAAGTCGAGAATAGTGGGTGTGACATCTACCCAGCTAATCATGGCATTGTTAACGTGTACCGGCCTGTTGTCATAGGGGTTGCGCACGATCAAGGGGGAGCGGAGGCCCGGTTCGTAGACCGTTGTTTTGGCTCCAGGAAAGGCGGCTCCGTGATCAGACATGTAGATGATCAGCGTCTTATCGTAGACACCGGCTTCTGCGAGCACTTCCAGCATTCTACCGACGCCGTCGTCGACCCGCGATACGGATTGGTAATACTGTGCCAATTCCCTTCTCGTCGGTGGCGAATCCGGAAGAAAAGGCGGTACAACGACCTCATCCGGTGAGTATAATTGTGTCTCAACACCTTCGATGGGCCCATCCGTATTCCCGAATCGGTCAGGCTTGTATGGTCCTGGTGACGATTCAACCACTCCGCCTCCACGATGGGGGTCTGACGTAGCAAAGTAAAGAAAGAATGGCCGGTGATCATCCGCTGTGACAAAATCCACGGTATTGTCAGCCATCTGAACCGGATTCCGGGTGTTTCCCGGGATCACCTGCTCAAAATGGTAGACGGATTCGGGTGCTACGTGGAATTTTCCGATAATGGCGGTCCGGTATCCGCCCTCGCTCATCATAACGGGTAACGAGCGGATGTGGTCGAAACTGATGAAGTGGGCGTAATCGTGCATGTGTCCGTACTGTCCGGTACGGTGATTGTGCAATCCCGACATGATAACCGACCGGCTCGCGCTGCAACTGGCCGTGGTTGCAAATGCGTATCGAAACAGTACGCCGTCGGCCGCAAGGGCATCGAGGTTGGGGGTGCGAATCACCTCATTTCCGTAAGCGCCCATATCCAGCCCATGGTCGTCTGATACCATGACCAGTACATTACGCTCAGGGGCTCCGTTGCCGGACGCCCGGTCAGACACGGAGGAAGGTTGGCATCCTGCGGCGAGAAGCAGGCAGAGGAGGATCAGACAGTTCGTCTTCATTTTACTACGTATGGGTTCTGAATGTATCTACCCGGGCGTGCAAAACCCGGGAATCGCACTTGCTGCGGAGGCCGGTTGCACATTGATTGTGACCGTCGGTGGCCCTAACGTAAGCATGCGAGTGGTATCACATAAACAAACTACAACCTCCGATGCGTAATTCGAGGGCCTGTTCTCTTTTTGTCGTCCTGATCATCACGTCCGTCGTTTCGACGGCTCAGGACCGCGTTGAAATCACACGGACGGAGTTGGCCGACAAAATCAAAGGGGGATGGGCCGCACAGACAATCGGAGTGACCTACGGTGGTCCGACCGAATTTCGGTTCAACGGGACAATGATCGCGGACTATGTGCCCATCCACTGGTATGACGGTATGCCGGCGGAGACGTTTGAAAACCGTCCGGGGCTGTATGATGATATCTACATGGATCTCACGTTTGTCGACGTCATCGAAAAGGAGGGTCTCGACGCTCCGGCTTCAGCATTCGCCGATGCATTCGCTCACGCCGATTACAGCCTGTGGCACGCCAATCAAATGGCGCGATACAACATTCTGAACGGTGTTGATCCGCCCGAATCGGGGCACTGGCTACACAATCCGGAAGCGGAGGACATCGACTTCCAAATTGAAGCCGATTTTGCCGGCCTGATGGCACCGGGCATGCCGAATGCGGCAGCCGAAATGTGCGACAAGGTGGGCCATATAATGAACTCCGGTGACGGTTATTACGGGGGCGTGTACGTGGCCGCCATGTATGCGCTCGCATTCGTGTATGAGAACGTGGAAGACGTCGTCGTCGATGCGCTGAATATCATTCCTCAGGAAAGCACCTTTTACAAGACCATCAGTGACGTCATTTACTGGTACCGCATGTACCCCGACGACTGGAAGCAAACGTGGTTCGAAATTGAGAAGAAATGGACGCAGGATGTGGCATGTGTCGAAGGGGTATTTCGTCCGTTCAATATCGATGCAAAAGTCAATGCGGCCTATGTCGTACTGGGTCTGCTATACGGTGAGGAAGACTTCGGCAAGACGCTCGAGATTTCCACACGTGCCGGACAGGATTCGGACTGCAATCCGGCTACCGCCGGCGGGATCTTGGGGACGATGATCGGATACGGCGCTATTCCGGAGTATTGGAAGCAGGGACTTGCCGACATCGAAGCGATTGATTTCAAGTACACGACTATTAGCCTTGATGACGTGTACGAACTGTCGCTGGAGCATGCCTTGCAGCAGGTTGAGCGAAACGGCGGCCTTGTGGAGGGCAACCGCGTGTCACTGCCCGTACAGCGTCCGATAGCCGTTCCGCTGGAGCAGAATTACGTCGGGCATTACCCTGTGGATTGGATGGAGCTCCCAAGGGGCGTGCAAGACAGCGTTTCATTTTCCTTTGATGGAATCGGATTTCTGGTGTCGGGCGCTGCACGATCCACAGATGGCGGCTCGTACGTGCTTCGGGCGGAGGTGGTTATTGATGGTGAAGTGGTCGAGACGACAACGCTACCGACAGACCACATCACCCGCAAGTTTGTGCCGTTCTGGAGATTTCAGATGGATCCGGGCGTACATGAGGTAACGATTCGGCTATTGGATCCGGCTCCGGAGGCATATTTGGATCTCGATCGGGTAACCTTCTATTCGAACGAACCGCACTATGAAACGCACTGAGGATGTCCAGAAATGGCCGACCCAGTCGTGAAGCCCGGCCTGGAATCGCTGCAAGATGAGGAAGCGCACCTTGTCGAGGGTTGCCGTGTCGGCCTTTTGACGCATGCCGCCGCCCGTACCAGAACGCTTGATTCAGCCGTCGATTTGATTGCGGCATTGCCGAACGTCGATTTGAAGGTGATTCTGGCACCCGAGCATGGCCTCACCTCGCATATAGGCGATGCCGTCGAGGTACCCGACTATTTTGATGAAGAGCTGGGCCTGCCGGTTGTCAGTCTGTACGGATCCAGGTCCGAGCCGCCGGCCGACGTTCTGGAGGAAATTGATGTGGTGGTCTGTGATCTCGTCGATGTGGGTGCGCGCTTTTACACGTATACCGGCACCCTGTATCACCTTATGAAGGGTTGTGTGGGAACAGGTACACGGATCGTCGTATGCGATCGGCCCAATCCGGTCGGCGGTCTGGTCGTTGAAGGACCCGTTGCCGGACCTCGTTTCCTCTCCGAATTTGCTGTAGGTCCTCTACCTGTCCGGCATGGTCTGAGTATTGGTGAATTGGCAAAACTATACACCGACGTGTGGCAGATTGACGTCGAACTTGACGTTGTTTCCTGTCGGGGATGGATCCGCGAAATGTATTTCGCCAACACCGGATTGCTGTGGGTGCCGCCCTCTCCGGCAATGCCGCACGCTGATACGGCCGTACTGTACCCGGGGAGTTGTCTGTTCGAGGGTACGAACCTCAGTGAGGGCCGAGGCACCGCTCTTCCCTTCGAACAAATCGGTGCTCCCTGGTTTCGTGCGAGTGAGGTCCTCGAACAGGTCGATGAGCGCGCGACCAGGGGTGTCCTGATGCGTTCGGTATATTTTGTTCCTGACAGCGGAGATTGGGCGGGAGAGATCTGTGCAGGGATTCAAATACATGTTGCAGATCGCACGCGATGCAGACCGGTACTTCTTGCCCTTGCCTTGCTGCGCGCAATTCGCGCGTTGCACCGCGACACGTTTCGATGGCGTCTGCCGCATTTCGATTTGCTCACCGCGGACGACAGGATCCGGCAAGCGATCGAAGCCGAGGCCACCCTCGATGAACTCTTTCGTTGTTCAATCGAGGGGCATTCGCGTTTCGAGGATGAGCGCAAGCGGGTCTTGACCTATTGAGGTACCTGTCCGCGATCAGCGCCGGCACGGCAAAGTTTTGCCGATATCGTAGAGGCCACTGCAGGTGTTCACGTGCGGTGTCGGGCACAAGGAAGCGTTTCAAACGAATGCCATTTGTACCGGTGCACAAGATGCGGCGTTACTTCCGGTATCCGGAGTCGACCAACTCGGATGTTAAAGCGTGGGGAAAGGCGGATACGTCAAATGTCCGGGTGCTCCGTTTGCCGGATATTTCGCCGGGCACAAAAATCAGGGAATACGGAGACCGTTTTTCAGGGAAAACGCTACATGGACCCTTGCAACAAGTTCGGGAGCAACGACGAATCCGAACGAGCGCGAGTCACCACTGGCCTGGTGATGATCTCCCATAACGAAAACGGAGTGCTCAGGTACGATAATCGGTCCCCAGTTCATTCCGCTTGGCGTGTATGACGTGAAGGGAATATCCGGGGCAAGAAAAGAATAGTGCCATGATCCGGGAGGATTCGGGATTGCGGGCGATTTAGCGGCGGCCTTGCTACTATGCCTGTCAACCGGAATGCCGTTTGCGTACAGTGCGCCATTACGCATTTCCAGCCGGTCACGCGGCATTCCAACGACGCGTTTCAGCAAAACGCCCTTGTCGAAAGCAAGCACCGATAGAGCCACTACCTCACCGCGGCCCACGCGAATGGTCAAGCGTTCTTCCCACGAAGGACTGCACAACCTGGTTGCAATCACGATGTCACCATCGAACAGTGACGGTTCCATGGAATCGCCGATCACACGGTAGAGGATGAGATGTCGCCTGGCGAGAAAGGTGAGCAGCGTCAGGGCCATTGCGATTGCAATGAGCAGAACCCAGCATTTACCGCTCACGCTACTTGCCCCCTTCGTGATACAGCGACTGAGACGTTTGAGCTGTATCGGTAATGGGCGCACTATCGAAAGGAAACGGTGGGAGTGGGCAACCCAGTTTTTGCCAGCTCTGAATCTCCTCCAGACCCACCTTGCGCATCAGCAACCGTTCATCGACTGCGGCAGCAGCTCGCAAACTGCCGTCCGGCGCTGTTCGGTCCATGAATACCACAATCACCTGGGGTGTCGATGCCTCCCCTGGTATTTCATTCCAGAGGTAGCGCCGCAATCCGGTGTTTGCCCAGGAGCGGCCGGTCTGGATCTCGTCAAACGGTCCGGCACGGTCGAGATGTCGCACACCTGCTCGGATATCCCAGTCCTGTGCAATTCCGATCGCGGCGAAATCCAAACCGTGCGCGCCGGCGCGCTTCTCTAGAGCCATTTTGATCCTGTCCAGAATAAGGGGCAACTCCTCATCATTTGCCGGACCGCAGGTTGACGATCCAACGTATACCAGAAGGAGCTCGGATGAATCTCCTGTGCTCCGTTGAGGCGCATACATCCTTGCCTGCCGGCTTTCCTCAACCACGAGCCGCAATCGTGGAGCGGTAACCAAACCGGAGTACGAGAGCAAAAAGCCTCCGATCAGAGCGGCAAATCCAAGAACAATCTGTACCGGTTTGCCGGCAGCTTTCTTCCAGGTCATGGGTACGGCCTCGCCACGGTCATCAGGTGCGGAAACGGTTCTGTTTTTCTGAATCCCAATCTTTGTTTGGAGGCAAACAGGACCGGTGGCATGTGTTTCCCCAGATAGCGGCCACGCCCTGTGTCGGTATCGATTTCGTAGGAGTCGAGCCGCGAATAGGGTTTATGCCGGGATGCATCGGAGCGGGTTCTATGCGCTACCTGCACCATTGCATTGTTTCGGTGCAGCGGCGTCATCTCTAGGACGATAGACCTGACGGTGTCGGCGGCCTCAAAAGAAACGGTCGAACGACCGTCGATCGATTCCTGGACGATGCGTGTCGTATGAAACTCGTCTATTGCGGCCACCCATCTGACGGTACCGTCCAGATTATAGCCATAGATCACGGGGAAAAGCGGGAATGACAGGAGAATCGTTTGCGAGGCGGTCTCACACGCCACAATCCCGTCCGATAGCATATCGCGCACGAGTTTGGAGTTTGACTGGTAACCGAGACCGAAAGAATGAAGGTGGTTGCCGTCTGCGGAATAGGTATGGAGAATCCCGCCGGTTTCACTCGCACCTTGCAGCACGAAACGGTCGC
>CAZIIP010000088.1:5996-10868 GCA_964539455.1 uncultured Rhodothermales bacterium | reverse complement strand
CAAATGCCGTGGTTGGCGTGGTTGATCGGGGCCGTGCCGCGCCAGATCTCCGTGTTGTGGTGCAGCACCCAGCCTCGGGCGCCGTAATGTTCTTCGGCGGTCACCCGACCGGTTTCTGCGACATCCTCAATTAGATCAAAAAGCGGCAGGTGGCACTCGGCGAGATTGGTCATCTCGGCGGGCCAGTAGTTCATTTCGGTGTTGATATTCACCGTCCACTTCGATTCCCAGGGCGGATCGTTTTTGTCGTTCCAGATCCCTTGAAGATTGGCCGGCTGGCTTCCCTCACGGCTCGACGCGATGAGTAGGTAGCGACCGTACTGGAACAGCAGCGCGGCCAGTCCCGGATCGTCGCCCTCTCGAAAACGAAGAATCCGCTCATCGGTCGGAAGATCGTTCCGGTGCTCTCCCAGATCGATCGATACCCGGTTGAACAGTTCCTGGTGATCTTCCAGGTGCCGCCGTTTGATCTCTTGGAGCGACACGCCTTGCAGGGCCGACAGCACACGATCGTTGCGGTCCTCGGGCACGCCGGACAAGTCGTCATAGTGCACGTAGTTGGTTGCGCCGGTCAAAAAAAGCGTCGCTTCATTTGCGTCGGTGATCCGAACGGTCCCGTTTTCGAATGCGACCGATCCCCCGGAAACCCGAACCGCAAGTCGCGCTTCGAAGATAATCCCGCCCGGATCGATGCGACCGAGCATCGAGACCTGGTTGTTTCCCCTGCGCCGGGTGTAGGCAAATTGATGGGGACTGGAGAGTGACGCTTCAACGGAAAGGCCCCGCGGTTCCGAAACCTCCAGATGGATTACCATCACCTGGTCCGGATAGCCGGCGAACACTTCTCTGGTATGGGTGACGCCGCCGTGATCGAACGTGGTTGTGGCCGTGGCGGTGACGAGATCGAGTTCCCTGCGGTAGTTCTTGATCCGTGTCGAATCCACGCCGTCGAAGGTGAGCATAAGATCACCGAATGCCTGGTAGGCCCGCTGGCGCAACGGCACACTCATAAACCGGACCTGGGCCACCTCATGGGCCCTCTGTTGATTGCCTTCACGAAGCAGTCTCCGAATTTCCGGCAAGACTTCGACCGCGCCGGAACGCGCATAGTCTGTCGGGAAGCCTTCCCAAACCGTGTCCTCGTTAAACTGAATCCGCTCTGTAGCCGTCCGGCCGAAAACCATCCCTCCGAAACGGCCGTTTCCAACAGGCAATGCGGCCTCCCACTGGCCGGCAGGCGATTCGTACCAGAGCTTGAGTGCGTCGTCGGCGGTAGGTTCTTGTGCATGGAGCTGCGCCGAACCGATCAGCAAGACAAGAATCGTTAGCGTTCGCATCATCCGTTCGTTGGTTCGTAAGAGCATCCACCGCAGGAGGCGGCGACAGAACAGCATCTCGACATTTCCCGCCCGTCCCGGTCGCCGACCCCGTCCTTTGCGAACCCCGCTCCGATCGGCTGGGAAGCTGTCGGACCTTCTGCGTAAGGTCTTTATTTACAACAAATCTGTTACGACGCCGATCACACTTAAGTTCAATAAACACAAAGGGGCTGTTTTTCAAGTCCGACAAACTCCTGGGAGGCTGTCGGACTTTCGGCGTAAATTCTTTATTTACAACAAACCTGTCACGACGCTAATCGCACTTATATTCAATAAAAACAAAGGGGCAATTCTTCAAGTCCGACAGCCTCCTAGTATGCCGGTGATACCCAGTTTTCCGGTCCCTCCACCCGGCTCCTGCTCGCCCACACAATGCCGCGCTCCGTTATCGTGCGCGCTTCGGACACGTCGAAATCTACCACCTGATGGCCGATCGAATTGTAGAAAACCCGTCCTTCCCCGTACATCCGCTTCCATACCACCGGACAGGTCGCACCACCGAGCCAGTAGGCATGCTCGTCCGTGAACCGCGTGGTAGCCAAAACGTGGTTGTTCGGATCCACATGCATGTAGTACTGCTCCGTATTCGGCATGTGGAAATCGGACAGGCCGGTGGTGATCTCATCGTTTGGTTCGGTGATGCGAACGTCGTAGTCGATTTTTCCCCCCGGATGTGCCACCCACTGTCCGCCGACCATGAACTGGTACTCCGTATTCTGCCGGAATGAATCTCCGCTGCCCCCGTGCCAGCCGGCAAATCCGGCCCCGTTTTTAACCGTATCGAGCAGGGCCTTGGACTGGTCACCACTGATCTCTCCCATGGTCCAGCACTGCACAATCACATCGACTGCTGCCATAAGCTCTTCTTCCAGGTACGCGTCGAGCGTATCCGATACGGTGACATCGAAACCGTTCGATTCCATCCACGGAACCATCAGGTTCTTGAACCCCTCCGGTTCGTGGCCTTCCCATCCTCCCCAGACGAACAGGGCTTTCTTATCTTGCACAGGGATCCGACCGCCGGAAAATGCGCCCGCCTGTCGACCGGCAACGGCGGCAATCCCGGCCGATCCCGCAACTTTGAGAAACGACCTTCTCGATGTCATTTTAGACCTCTTGTTAAATGATGGGGAATATCGAAATGTAGGGCGATTGCAGGTACTACTCCACCTTCGGCGGTAGATTCGTGCCGGTATAGCGCCCGCCGGAAGACATTTGTCCGTGATTCCGGCCGACTTGTCGGGCGGACAGAGACAAACCCGCGCCATTTTCTACAATTCGCAACCCGTACGTTCTATCTTCGAGCGACGGACCAATAAAACTGTTGTCGATCCACATGAAAGCACTCGTTCATACCGAACCTTATGTATTTACGTACATGGAAGTCTCCGATCCGGAACCGGAAGCGGAGGACGTAATCGTGAAAGTCGAAAATGTCGGCATCTGTGGATCGGACGTACATGGATACACGGGTGAGAGCGGCAGAAGGATACCACCCGTCATTATGGGGCATGAAGCGGCCGGCACCGTTCATGCAGTGGGAAGGAACGTACCCGACGCACCTACGACGCGTTTGGGTACGCGTGTCTGTTTCGATTCCACCGTATTCTGCAACGAGTGTGCCGCCTGCCGCAACGGACAGCCGAATCGATGCGTGGATCGCTATGTACTCGGCGTGTCGATCCCCGGCATGAAGCGGCAGGGCGCCATGGCGGAGTATGTCAAACTGCCGTGGTGGACACTCGTCGAGATGCCGGAAACATTGCCCTTCAGGCATGCCGCCATGATCGAACCCGTGTCGAT
The DNA here is from genome assembly GCA_964539455.1 of uncultured Rhodothermales bacterium. GTDB lineage: Bacteria > Bacteroidota > Rhodothermia > Rhodothermales > CAYLXM01 > CAZIIP01. The sequence continues at coordinate 7,686 of CAZIIP010000088.1, read as the reverse complement.
CGGTGTCCATGCAGTGAACATAGGCGAGGTCGATCCGGGTGACGACGTCTTGATCATCGGTGCGGGCACCATCGGGCTGTTCGTACTGCAGGCGGCGAGACTGAAGGGCGCCGGTCGCATATTCATCTCCGATCTCGACGCCGGACGATTGAAGCGGGCGGAAAAGCTGGGAGCAGATGTACGCGTCAATACCTCCGAACAGGATGTAGTGGAAACCGTACACGCACAGACGGACGGCGCAGGTGTCGATGTGGCGTTCGAGGTGGTAGGCGTTGAGGCCACGCTACGTCAGGCGATATCGGCCACGCGAACCGGTGGTCGTGTGGGCCTGGTGGGCAACCTCACAAAGAACGTGGGACTCGACATCCCGGAAATCATCTCCAAGGAACTCTCTCTCAGGGGTTCGTACGCCAGCAGTGGAGAGTATCCGGATTGCATGAGACTCGTTGCGGAGGGAGAAATCGACGTCGAGACCCTCATCTCCGAGACCCTCCCGCTCAGCGAAGGGCAGCAGGCCTTCGAGCGACTGCGCTCCGGCGAAGAAGATGTTCTCAAGATCATTCTAAAACCATAGTACCGTGAATCAACTATTCGACCTTTCAGACAAAGTTGCCGTCGTCACCGGCAGCAGCCGTGGGCTTGGACAGTATTTCTCGCGTGCGCTTGCCGGCGCAGGCGCCGACCTCGTTATAACGAGCCGATCGCTCGAATCACTGAAAACGTTCAAAGAGGAAATCGAATCGAAGGGACGCAAGGCCCTCGCCGTCGAGCTCGATGTACGTTCCAAAACGTCGATCGACCGGATGGTCGAAAGAGCACTCGAGGAATATGGAAAGATCGACATTCTGGTAAACAACGCCGGTATCAACATCCGGAATGCCGCCGTGGACGTGCCGTGGGAAGACTGGGACGCCATCGTGGATACCGATCTGAAAGGGCAGTTCTTCTGCGCCACGGCAGTCGCCAAATCGATGATCGAACGCGAATATGGCCGCATCATCAATATCGGCTCTGCAACCACGGTGTTCGGGATGGAAGGAATCGTGCCGTACTGCGCAAGCCGTGGCGGGGTTGTCCAGATGACCAAAGCGCTCGCGGCCGAGTGGGGCAAGTATGACATCAGCGTCAACGTGTTGTCACCCGGCTGGTTTAAAACCGATCTCAACCGGGCACTGTATGAGGACCCGGACTGGCTCGCCGGTACCACCAAACGAATTCCGATGGGGCGGCCGGGTCAGCCGCATGACATGGACGGTACGGTCGTTTTCCTCGCATCGGACGGGGCAGGATATGTGACCGGTCAAAACATCGTCGTGGACGGCGGCTTCACCACCGGCTCGACAAGCGCAATGCCAAAAACCTGATCACGTACCATGCCTGATTTCCCTTCAGCAGCCCGGCCCCTCGCCGATCTGCAACCCACCCGCAAGCACTTTGTGGGTCTGGATTCCGACGGATGCGTGTTTGATACGATGGAAATCAAACACAAGGAGTGCTTCATCCCGAATATTATCAAACATTTCGGACTTCAAGCCGTCTCCAAATACGTGCGGGAAGCCGCCGAGTTCGTCAACCTCTACTCGAAGTGGCGCGGCACCAACAGATGGCCCGCGCTCGTCATTACATTCGATCTGCTGAGAGACCGACCGGAAGTGACCGGACGCAGGGTCGAGGTTTCCCGTATCGACAG
>CAZIIP010000088.1:4741-5986 GCA_964539455.1 uncultured Rhodothermales bacterium | reverse complement strand
TCCGGGAATTCGTTTCGTCGGGATTTCCCCAAAGTAACGACGGCCTGTTGGCATTCATCGCAAAGAACGGAGGCAACGAAGAACTCTCGGACGCCCTTACCTGGTCGTCGGCCGTGAACGCCGCCGTCGCCGACATGGTAGAAGGCGTCACGCCTTTCCCCTATGTCCGGGAATGTCTCGAGCGTTTCAAAGAAGAAACCGACATCGTGGTGGTCTCGGGTACACCCACCGAGGCGCTTCGCAAGGAGTGGGACGAGCACCGCATCGACGACTATGTGCGCTTCATCGCCGGTCAAGAAATGGGCAAAAAGAGCCTGCATCTCGAACTGGCCGCTGGCGGCAAATTTCCGGAGGATAATCAGTTGATGATCGGAGATTCGCCGGGAGATCTGAAAGCTGCGCGTGCCGTCGGCGCCCACTTTTTCCCGGTCAATCCGGGACACGAGGAGCGCTCGTGGGAACGCCTGCACGAGGAGGGCATCGACGCCTTTCTGAACGGAACCTTTGGTGGCTCCTATCAGGAAGAGTTGATTGCGGAGTTCGAATCGTTGCTCCCGTCGGTGCCACCCTGGGAGCGGTAGCCGGTGTGATGCGGGAGCGGTTGCCCGTGTAGTTCCGGAAGCGGGCAGCCGATGTGGCTTCGGGAGCGGTTGCCGGTGTAATGCGGAAGCGGGCAGCCGTTGTGGCTTCGAGAGCGGTTGCCGGTGTAATGCGGGAGCGGGCCGACACATCCATTTCCCGTGTTCCAGCGGGAATCCGCACATCCCGGCGATCCCGGTACTGCTCTTAATCCACCGGTACCGGCCGTGAGAGCCTATATACTGCAGCCGCAGCCCGATCCACATCCGCACGACGGTCCGGACGCTTCGAATCCCGTATCGGCCGACTTGCTGCCCGACGCGACGAAAACGCCCGAGAGGTCCCGTTTCACCTCTTTGGAGCCGCATTCCGGACAGGCGGCATTCAAGCCGTCCTCGTATTCGGCAATGGTTGCACGAATCTCGAATGGGTAATCACACTTTGAGCACGTAAAGGGATAGCGTGGCATAGCGCTCGTATTTTCAGGATTTGTTTTCTTTGAAGATAGCTATACGACGGCCCACCGGCGATGATCCGCGTCGAAAGGACGATGAAAATACCTGCTTCTTGCAGGTGAATATATATTTACAGCTGAATATATACTTGTTTTTCCTCTCCGATCCGGGCCTTTGCCGCTTGCCTTCCGGTGTACAAATGCGTTTACTG
>CAZIIP010000088.1:0-4731 GCA_964539455.1 uncultured Rhodothermales bacterium | reverse complement strand
CGCGACGCCATGCTCGAACTCGTTACCGGACCGGACCTGACCTTTCTTGCCGACCGCCTTGCGGAGACGCTGCGCCGGGAGCCGCTCCGGCCGGAGCAAAAGGAGACGATCGTGATCGGCTCGAACCGCGGGGTGACGCCCTGGCTCGGTTTGCAGTTGGCGGAACGGATCGGCATTGCCGCTTCCCTAACCTTCCCGTCTCCGGCCCGCTTCATTCGCTCGTTGGCCAGACACTACATCGGCCGACCGGAGGAGGACCCCACCGAGGCGGAAGATCCTGCCTTCGATACGGACCCGATTATCTGGCGGATTCTACTGGCGCTCGATTCGCCCCTTACAGCGGATCACCCACGTCTGCAGCGCTATCTCGAAGGCGCCGGACCGTTGAAGCGCTACCGGCTCGCACTGCGGCTCACCCGGCTTTTCTCTATGTACGGTGCCTACCGTCCGGAGATGGTCAACCGATGGTCCCGCGACAATCGTGAGGCGGTTGAGAGCGAAGACGAAGCCTGGCAGCGCGCCTTATGGAAAAGCACGGTTGCGGATAGTGTGTACGATGAACCCTCACTCTATCCCGAACTGCTCGATCGTTTGGCGACGGACCGGAACGAGATGACGGAACCGCCCTATCGTCGCGTTTCCATCTTCGGAACACCCGTGATTCCTTCGCCCCAACTCGAGGTGATCGAGGCATTCGCCAAACGGGTGCCCGTCACATGGTATCTGCACACCTGGTCATCCGGATCCGGACAATACCACTGGAACGCGGAGCGGGCATTTGCGGTCTCGCAGCCGGCCAATACGCCGACGCTGCAGCTATCCGATCCCGTTCACGCCAAGGCTGCACCATCCAATCTCGGTAGACTGCAAAGAATGCTGGTCGATGGTTCACACGGAGCCGGTTCCGTGGCCGGGTCGGACGAAAGTGTCCAGATTCACTGCTGCCATTCACCTGTGAGAGAATTGGAGGTCGCCCGCGATCTGATACTCGATGCCTTCGACAAACTAAATGGCAAGCGTGGCGCAGGTCTTCGCCCGCATGACGTGTTGGTAGCCGTAACCGATCCGAATGTCTACGGTCCGCTTGCCGAGTCGATTTTTGGTGCCGGAGATGGAAAGCGTCCGGACCTTCCGTGCCATGTCGTTCACAGGGGATCACCTCCCGAGCGCGCGATCGCTTCTGCGGTGGTTGCGCTGCTCGGACTAGTCGGTAGTCGATTCACCGCCGGCCAGGTGCTCGGCCTCCTGAACATGCCCGCGATACGCAGGTCCGCCGGTATTCAACCGCACGAAACCGCAACCTTGAGAGCCGCCATGCACAGGGCGGGCGTGCGGTGGGGTATCGATGCCGATCATAAGGAAACGTTCGGGCTGGACACCGGAAATATCCACACGTGGAGAATGGGGATCGACCGGCATCTGCTGGGACACATGATGGGAACGGTCGATGAGCTGTTTGGAGATTTGATGCCGATCGGCGGCGCTTCCGGCAAACTCATCGGCCGGTTTGCCCACTGGCTGGATGACCTGACGACACAATTCACCGGCATTCCTCCGGAAATGCAACTGCAGGATTGGGAGGAATACCTGATCGGGTGCATCAAGCGGTTTGTTGTCCCTGAAGGACCGGCAGAGTCGGTTGCCTTTGCAAATCCGATTCAGCGATCTCATTCGACGTCGTCCGATCCTACCTCGAAGACCGCATTCCGGCCCGCACGCGCGCCGACCGCTATGTTTCGGGGAAAGTGACGGTGAGTGACCTGACTTCGTTTCAGGGGGTTCCCTTTAAAGTCATTCTCATTCTGGGACTGGACGACGGATCGTTTCCGCGAACGGACAAGCCTCCCTCTTTTAACCTGTTGAAGCAGTCACCCAGACCGGGCGACCCGTCGTTTGAGATGGCCGACCGGCAGGTCTTTCTTGATCTCGTGCTCTCCGCACGCGAGCGTCTGTACCTTCTATACACGGGCCGTTCGCGCATGGACGATTCCGAGCGGGCGCCGTCCATCCTTGTGGATCTGCTACGTCAGGTGGCGGGTGCTGCAGAAATCGACCAGGACGACACGCCGGTCGCCGAGACGCAGCATCGCATACAGGCTTTTAGTCCAGCCTATTTTGACAGAAGCGCGTCCCACCTGTTTTCGTACGATAGCGGGCTTTGCAACGCCCTCCGTGCTTCACATGGTCGCCGCGAGCCGGTTTCCCCATTTGTCCCAGCTCCGGTTGAGTGGGAAGAGCTGCCCAATGAGACGGTTTCGCTGCGAACCCTGCAAACGGCCTGGGTAAATCCGTCTCAGCTATACTGCAATCATACCCTCCATCTCAGATACCCGTGGGAGGAAGAGCCGCCGGATGAAGACGAACCCATGGAGCTCGACTATCTGGCAAGATATGCGCTCGACAGCATCATCGTCGAGGACATCGATCGTCCACAAGCCGATTCCCTGAACCGTGCCGTGGCCACCGGCATGCTGCCGCCCGGCAAGCTCGGTGATTCAATCTGGCACAAAGAACGCGGGCGGCTCGAAACATTCATTAAAGCGGTCGGCACACTGCAGTGGTTGCCCGCGACGCCCTTTCGCCTGCAGATCGGCCGCTGGACGCTCATCGGATCACACGAGAGCCGCACGAGGGAAGGTCTGTTATTCTTTCGGCCGGCCAAACTGAAACCCAAGGACCTGATCCGGGCCTGGATCCGGCACCTTGCCTATTGCGCGGACAGGGTCGACGAGCTAGACCCGAGCAGCCTGAACACAAGCGTTGTCGGACTGGACAAGAGCCGGTCCTTCACATTCGAAGTCGATGCTTGTGGCATCCTTCTGAAGCTGCTTGACAGGCTGCCGGATATGCTGGCTGCGCCCTTGCCCATCTTCGAAAAATCATCGCACAGGTATGCGAAGTCTAAACGCAAAAACCGCGGATACGTCAAGCGCACCGACTTCTTTCCTTCTGATTACGCAAGCGGCGACACATCGGACAAATACGTGGCACTATGCTTCCGTGCGCCCATCTCCCGCGGTACGCTACCCCATGAGGATACCGAAGCCTATCCGGGATTTGATGCACTGGCGACGTCTCTCTGGAATCCCATTCTGGACCACCTCGATTCGCAGAAGAAGTAGCCATGCCCGCATTGGAAAAAACTCCTTTCGACCTGCTGAATACGCCGATCCGCGAGGGGATTACGCTGATTGAGGCCAGTGCCGGTACGGGCAAGACCTTCACGATATCAGCGGTGGTCCTCCGTCTCTTGCTGGAGAAGAAGGTCGACGATCTGTCGCAAATCCTCGTCGTTACCTTTACCGATGCGGCAACCGGGGAGCTCAAGAAGCGTCTCCGGAAGGTCATCCAGATGGCCGCGCGGTACTACGGCGGCGGGAGCCTTCCCGATGATCCGTTTGCCGACTTTCTAAGAGATCTGCCGGAGAAATTGGCCCTTCCGCAATCCCTGCTCCAAAAACGTGCGGAAAAGGCGGGCAACAGGCTCGACCAGGCCTCGATTCTCACCATCCACGGCTTCTGTGCCCGGCTGCTCGAGCGGGCCGCGTTCGAGAGCAGCCAGCCGTTCGACGTCGAGTTGGTCACCGACCCGCAGACAATCGTCGACCGGATCGCCAGGGATTACTGGCACCGGACGCTCGCATCATCTGCCACACTTTCCGAACTCGCGGTCGACAGGGAGTGGAAACTCGAAGACTTCCTTAAATACCGCACGCTATATACGAGATTTCCGCATACGGCGCTGATACCCGAGCCGAGATATCGGACAATTACTGACGCGCTCGACGCCCTCGAGTCAGTGCGAATACGCCTGGCTGAGCGGTGGGATGGCGAAAAGATTCGGAAGTTGGCGGATGCAATTGATTTCAAGAAGGACAATCCGCTTCGTGATGACAAAATCGCCGAGACCTTCGAAAAGGTCAGGGCACTTATCGATGGTACCTATGTCCCGGTTCTGGAGTCACTGGAGGGATTCCTTGCTGATAAATTCTTCGAGTCCATCTACCAAAGGTGCCAGAATCGTCGGGAAGCTCGGGAGCTCGATGAGCACTCCGCTATCCTTGCCATCCGTGAAATATTCGCCGCCGTCGAAGACGTCCGTCAAACGCTTCTCTCCGATTTCTTGCATACCGTCTCCCGGGAGTACGACGAGCATCGCATCCAGACGGGAATTCTCACGTTCGACGATCAGCTCACCCGGGTACACGAGGCATTGACCAGCGAGGGCAACGATGGAGCGTTGCACCGGATCGTCGGCGAACGCTACAAGGCGGCACTCATCGACGAGTTTCAGGATACGGATCTGCTGCAGTACGACATCTTTTACGCGCTGTTCTCGAGCAGTTACCTGTTCTATATCGGCGACCCGAAGCAATCCATCTATTCGTTCCGTGGCGCCGATATCGATTCGTACCTGGAGGCCAGAGAACGGGCAAACCGTGCCCATACGCTCGGCAAGAACTACCGCAGTACACCGGAAATGGTCGATGCGATCAACGCGCTTTTCGGGCACAGCTCCGTTCCGTTCCTTCGATCGGGAATTGAATATGAAGCGGTCGGATCCGTCAAGCCAAAGCAGCGGCACCCGCTTTCTCTTGAGGACGCCGGCGCGCTGGTGTGGTGGTTTGTGCAAAAACGCGCCGACGGAAATAACCATTCAGTGAACGGGGCACGCGATTTGTTGCTCGCCGGACTCGTCGAAGAGATTACACGGCTGATATCGGCGGCGCC
>CAZIIP010000087.1:0-10921 GCA_964539455.1 uncultured Rhodothermales bacterium | reverse complement strand
TCTTACCGGACTTATTTCGGCGAGAACGATGAGCCTGGTCCAAGTCTCTCAGCAGAGGACGCAACTACACCCGAGAATAAGGAGGTCATCCAGGAATTTCAGGGTATCGATCTGCCACACATGGTCAACTTCATCGATTGTGTCCGCACGCGTCGCTGGGAGGACTTGAACGCGGACATTCTTGAAGGCCACTTGTCAACCAGCATGATGCTGCTCGGAAATATTGCCTATCGCACGGGAAGAACACTCACATTTGATGGACGATCCGAGATGTTTGTTAACGATGATGAGGCTGATTCATACCTAACGCGTAGGTACCGGCGTCCCTACATTTTGCCTGAAATCGTTTAATACTATAAAGATGTAGAATGGCCCCGTGCACTGGCGTGTTTTCGCCCACGCTCCTCGATGCAGATGGTCGGACACGGCTCATAACCGCCATCAGCAAGATGGACCTGAGCCAACGCCACCGGATGCCCCCAGCGTTGCCGGCCGGATATCCTCCGGCATGGACGCACGACGAGATGATCAAGTGCTCGAGCCGGCGCAGAAACGCGTCGGACAAACCTCCGGATGTAACGATTCCGTAACTTAGGGTAGTTGGGCCGGGGGTAAATTGGACTACATTTTCACCAAATGAGCTAGATCCCATGCGTGCAAAAATAATTGCATCAATCTTTATTACTGCATTATTGTTTAATGCCTGTCAATCAGGTTGTGATGATGATACAATCGGTGAATTTCCATTCGAAATATCACCGGATGAAAATGAAATTATGGCAAAAGGATATATATATGATGATGCAAACGAAAACGGGATCAGGGATGAAGGCGAAAGGGGCATAAAGGGTGTCGCCGTTTCAAATGGTGAAGATGTAGTTATTACAAATAATGAAGGCTACTACGGTTTGCCGGTCGATGACGATGCAATCATTTTCTGCATCAAACCGCGCGACTGGATGACTCCAATTAATGAAGAAAACATTCCACAATTCTTTTACATACACAAACCCAACGGTTCTCCTGATGATTTTGAATATGACGGAGTAGCCGCAACAGGTGATTTACCGGAGGAAGTCAATTTCCCACTTTACCCGGAAGAGGGAATGTCGAATTACAAGATGGTTGTGTTCGGCGATACGCAACCCTATAGTCTCGAAGATGTCGATTTTGTCGCGGAAGACATCGTACAGGAATTGGTTGGTCAGGAGGATCTAGAATTCGGCATGACGATGGGGGATATCGTCGGGGACGATTTAACCTTGTTCAATCCCCTGAACCGTGTCATCTCCAAGGTGGGCATTCCGTGGTACTACGTGATGGGTAACCACGACATGAACTTCGATGCGGAGACGGACGAATTGGCGGATGAAACCTATGAGCGGATTTATGGTCCGCCTACTTATGCGTTCGTTTATGGAGATGTTCATTTTATCGTGGTTGACGATATAATTCATATCCGTGAAGAGGATCGAAGTCGATATGTCGGTGGCTTGAGAGAAGATCAATTAATTTTTGTCGAGAACTATTTGGAGACGGTTTCGAAAGAGGATTTAATTGTATTGAATATGCATATCCCACTGGCCCAGCATGGTGATTGGTTCAGAAATGAGGACCAGAAAAGATTGTTTGATATGCTAAAGGATTTTCCCCATACGCTATCCATTTCCGCGCATACGCATACGCAGAACAATGGATTTTTCCACCAGGACTCAAGCGACTGGCAAGGGAGCGTTCCGCATCACCATTTTAATGTCGGGACGACATCGGGCAGCTGGTGGCGCGGGATAAGAGATGAACAGGATATTCCGCACACCATGATGCGGGACGGTACGCCGAATGGGTATGCCTTTATTTCTTTCAAGGGAACGGAATACATCATCGACTGGAAAGTCGCCGGGAGTTCCGCGGACCACAGAATGAATATTTACATACCGCGCGGAATCACAGCCGGTGCTACGGATACGACGCAGATCGCGGTGAACTATTTCATGGGAAGCGAGCAGACGACGGTAGAATACCGAATCAAGGATGTAACTGACTGGCAGCCGATGACCAAAACGCTCATGTTCGATCCGTTTTATGAGAAACTGGCAACACGTTGGGATTTTCTGAGAGAGCAGGAACTGGAAGAAAGATGGGCATCCGATCCGGAGTATCAGGATGATCCTTTCTTGGGTACGGCGCTTCCGCAAAAGGCAGAATCCTCTCACATCTGGACCACAACGCTGGACGAGAATCTTTCTCCCGGAGAGTACATTGTCGAAATACGCGTACAGGATAGATACGACCGAACGTTCCTGGATTATCAGCTGATGAGAATAGCGGAAGCAGTCTCCGATTAGTCCTGACATACATTGCTCGCCGGACACGTTGCTTGAACTGACGTTGTCGGCTGCTGTATTTTCCGAGATGCTGCCAATCTTTGCCGGGCGAAGTGTAGACGCTTTGCACTCGCCGGCGCCGGTCGCGCGAGCGCGGTCGATCCGCAGGCAATCGCCCCGGAACGGCTTTTGAGCGTGTTCGGGACCCCGTGGGCATTAAATCCCGGTATCCGTTAAACTCCATGGGCAGGGTAACCGAAACGGCCACAAACGGGCACGGACCATGAAGCAGCCGGCGCCGCCGAAACGGACAGCAACAGTAGGTGTTATCGTCGCCTTCCTTCTGGTAACAGGCGTCCGGCTCTCCGGGTTCTGTGCTTTAGCGGAGAGCCGAATTCAAGGCCCGACAGATCACTGGTTGGCCGAGCCTCACGCTGCTGCAACCGAAACAGCATTCGTCGAGGGGCACCGTCGTGGTGAAAAGAGCACGCGGCTCGAAGGATCACAATTACACATCCAGAACAATTCAGATGCGACACGTGCCGCTTCCGGCTCCCTTGTGCCGATAGATGTGAATGTTCCATCTACAAGTACCGGCAGCGCCACCGGCACCATCGCAGTCCGGATTCATACACCGACTTCCGGCAACGCCCGCTATCCGGAGGGTGCCCCCGTGCTCATCTGGGCACCGGGGGGCGTCGAAGCAAAAGGCATCGGACATGGTCTGCCCGACGAAGCCGACGATATTATCGTCATCACGTTCATTTTTCCCGGCGGTGAAGACACCTTCTCCGGACGGAAATCCGATGGGGTGTATGACTATCGCGGACCGAACTGCATCGCCGCACTGCGCGATGTCATTCTGTATGCCGCCGGTGAATTGGCGGATGAACAGGGGCGCACCATTGACGAGATTGTTCCGGTAACGGTGTTGCATCATAATATCGGTCTGGAAGGGGTGTCAAATGGAGGCAACATCATCACTGCCGTCGGGGCACTGCACGGAGAGCACTTTGCCGACTATCTGCGCTACATCATCCAATGGGAAACCCCGGTTTCGAGTCAGATAGCCACGCGCGACTTCGGTCGCGTCTGGATGAAACCCTCCGCCCAGCAAGCTGATTTCTTTAATGAACGCTTCGGCGGATACGATCCATTTATCCTTCCTGCCGACTTCAGCGATCTGGCATACCACCCGAACGAAGCGCACTACCCGGTTTTTCATGACGGCAATAGCGATGGTGAATACACCACAATAGAGGATCCCGTCAGCGGTCTTCAAACGCCCGATCTGAATCTTGACGGTGCGCTGAACCCTGACGAAGATTTTCCGCTCGATACCTATCCGGTTACCGATTCAAAGGGCGCCTATTCTCGCGCCGTCACCAACGCATTGGTCGATAACCACATTCTGCCGGATCCCTGGCCGGCGGAGATTGCCTCGCCTCCAGAGGCCGGCACCTACTGGGACATTAGAGAATCGGTGAGTCTCTATGCCGAGGTGACGGCCAACATACCTGGTCTCGAAGCCATGGTGCTGGCCGGTGTGCGCGACCATGTGCAGTCAGCGCCCACCAAACCGCATATACGACAGGCATTTGAGGGATGGAACAGAAACGGCGCCTGGGTACAGATCAATCCCAGTCCGGCGTATCTCATCGAGGCTGATCCGGCACTCGCGGGCCGGGACGATCTGCCCAACCGGGTGCCGAACGCGCCGCCGGGCCGCTGGAGCAGGATCCACGACTACTGCATTCCCGATGATATTCACAAAGAGCTGTATCAGTTGGCAGCCGTCCGGCAGATGGCCGACCGCGCCCAGGGGATCACAAAACCTGGTCCTCCGGGAACGGATTCGATTACCTATATCGATTCGGAGGGAGACCGAATCGCCGTTAGAGTCGAAATCCCAGAGCGGATGCGCTACCCGGAAGGGGCGCCGGTGATCGTCGAAGCGTCGACGTGGTTTGTACCCGGGAATGACTTTCACCGTGTGAATGATGCGACACGGATCGGGGCTGTGGTGGTTTCGTATTTGTGGCCTGAGCGTGTGGATGCAGGTTCCGGTGCCCGTAGCGGGGGCGTATACGACTATGGTGGCCCGCGCTCGCTTGAAGTGCTCCGGGATGTAATCCGTTTCGCGTCGGGCGCAATCCCGGACGTTGCCGGACTCACCATCGATGATCTCGTGGCTGTTACGCCACTTACCGGCAACGTCGGTGTTTTCGCCTCGTCGCATGCGGGAGTCGTTGCCACAAATACGTTGGCGCTGCATGGCTCGGAACTGTCCGGGGTCAAATACCTGATCGGACGCGAGAATCCCACCCGGGATGAGATGTATGCCTGTGAACTGGGCCATTTCGACGCGATCCATAGCCCGGTCTACAACGCCTTCTTCGATGAAGACGCCTACAGCCCGGATACCGTCTTCGTCGATTACACAACGGCCGGCTGGTACGAAGATCCCGAGGGCATGAACCGGCCATATCTTGCTACAGGCAACGGGAATCCCGAATATGTCGGCGCCGTGACCGGCCCCCGGTTGTGGGACAACAAGCGTTACTACTCGCGTGCGCTGACGAAAGCCCTTTTGGACAACGGCGCCCTGACGCCCGCAACCTGGCCCGAAGATGTGGCGACGTACGACGAAACGGTGGCGGCGTGGCCTTCGCGCATCACGGTGCATCACTACCCTGCGTTTATCACCGGACTGTCCGACCTCAAGGTTATGCTCGTCTTTGCCGCCTCCGACCATGTGCAGGCGCCACCGTCAAAGCCTCACATCCATCAGGCATGGGATGGCTTCCGGCACACGGCAGGACTGTGGGTCCGTATGAATCCGGATCGGGCCTACATCAGGGACATCGATCCTGCATATGAAACAGGATTTCCGGACAATCCTGCCAATGCCGAACCGGAGGATTGGTACGATATCGCATCATGGGGTTTCTCCGCCGCTCCGCTGCCGGCAGTCAGGAAGGATGTCTGGTTGGCCTCCGTTGCCGAAATGGCCGACCGGGTTCACTTCGATCAATGGGACGACAATATCGCGCAGGTGTTGGTCGGCTCAACAAACCTGGCAAAACATGGCGAGCATCCGTCAGCGTCAGACGAAGATGCGCTGCTTCAGCATTATCCGAATCCTTTTGACGACCGGACAACGATTCATTTTCAACTTTCTAGGCCCGGCAATGTGACGCTCCAGGTCTACGACGTGCTCGGCAAGCGCGTTGCCACACTCGTTGACGGACGGATGAGCGCCGGTCGCAAGACCGTCACATTCAGCGGCCGCTTCCTTCCGCCGGGGATCTACTTTTACCGATTAAGGGCGGGAAACAGGCTCTGGACCGACAAGTGCCTGAAAGTGACAAGCAACTGATTGCGTTAAGCACATTTTTCTCAGGCCCGTCAGTTTCTCGAATACGCAGGGTGTTGTGCATCCTGCCCCATCCCGATTGCCTCCCTTATTGGGGCCTCTTTCGTCGAAGCGCCTCTTTGATTATCGCTGCCAACTCTCGACGGGTGAATGGCTTTTGGATGAAATGAGACCCTTCTTCAAGTATGCCTTGCCGAGTGATGACGTCAAACGCGTGTCCGGACATGAATATGCACTTGAGGTCCTGACGGGTTTTCCTCAATTCCTCCAGCAATTGCCGACCATTCATTTGGGGCATTACAACGTCCGTCAATAACAAATCGATGTCCGCCGCGTGCTCTCCTGCGCGAGCAATTGCCTCGCTGGGAGACGAGGCAGCGAGGACAGAATACCCAAACTGTTCAAGTATTCTCCGGGCGATTTTCAAGATCGAGAATTCATCCTCAACAACAAGAATGGTTTCTACACCGATTTCTGCCGAATCGTCCACTTTCTCGTCAGGAATGAATGAGTTATCGTCAACGTGCCGGGGTAAATAAATCTTGAAGGTTGACCCTTGGCCGGGTTCGCTGTAGACATTGATGAAGCCGTTGTTCTGTTTGATGATACCATAAACGGTAGCCAGTCCCATTCCAGTACCCGTACCGGCCCGTTTAGTGGTGAAGAAGGGCTCGAAGATCATTTCTTGCGTCTCTTTGTCCATTCCGGCACCATCGTCGCAGATGGTAAGCGTTACGTATTCGCCCGGGAAGAATGTGCGGTGCGTTGCGATATAGTCTTCGTCGAGAACGGCATTTTCAGTTTTGATTTGAATGGTGCCTGTTCCCTCTATTGCATCCCGTGAATTGACGCAGAGATTTGTAATAATCTGGTCAAACTGAGTCGCGTCCATGAAAACGGGCCAGAGTTCCGGGTCCCTGTGGAGGATTAGTTCGACATTCTCACCGATAAGCCGTCGTAGAATCTTCAATAGACCTTGAAGCGGTTTGTTTAGATCAAGTGGCCTGGGGGCAATCGGTTGCTTTCTGGCAAAACCCAGCAATTGCGTGGCTACCTCTGCCGCTCGTCCTGCCGCTTCTCGTATCTCCACCAGATCGGACTGCGCCGGGTGATTTTTATCCAGTGTTTCGAGTGCAAATTCAACCGATCCCAGAATGACGCTGAGCATGTTGTTAAAATCATGGGCAACCCCTCCGGCAAGGCGACCGATTGATTCCATCTTCTGCGCATGTGCGAGGTCATTGCGCAACGCATCTCGCTCCAACTCACCCTTCCTCCTTCCGGTAACGTCCTCTACAAAGCCCAGATACCGATTTTCGTCCAGTTTGACGCCGGATAACGAAAACCATCGCTCTTCTCCTGATTGTGTGACGAACGGGAGCTCTTGTTTGACATTACCCCGATTGGTCAGTTCACTGAAAGCGGCCATGCCGGTTTCCATGCTTTGATCCGACAGCAGGTCCGGGATGTCCATTTTCAGCAATTCGCTACTGGAGTAGCCGGTTATCTCACAGGCTTTGGGATTGACATCCACATACCGGCCCGTCTGATCCACGACGAAGATTCCGTAAGGTGCTTCGTTAACGTAATTCCGGAATTTGGCTTCATTCTCCAGTACCGCCTGCTCCGTGATCTTTCGTTCCGTGACATCATGGAAGGTGACGACTAGCAGGTCGTGAACAAATGCTGCGTAGCACTCGCATATGCGTACCGAACCGTCCCGGCAAGTAACATGATACTCCCCTGCATATAGGGCCTTCTCAGCATTTTTCGCATTTTCGACATATGAATCAAATCGGCTTTTCACCTCCGCCCGATAGGCGGGGTCAGGATAGGCGATCTCGTACCATCCCTCCGTCGTATCGGCTACATGTCCAAATTTTTCCAGGCCACTTTGACTCCAGAACAGTACGTTTTCAGCGCTCTCGTCGACGATGGCCACTGGAAACGGCGTTGCATCGAGTACCATACGCAGATGCTCTTCACTGGCGCGCAGTCGGTGTTCAGTCGCCCTCAACTGTTGCAGAGAAGCATCGAGCTGTTGATTCGTCGCCCTGAGTTCTTGATTAGCCGCTCGGAGTTGCTGTTCCGTCGCCCGTATCTGCTGGTTGGAGGCATTTAGCGTAGCGGCCGTTTGTTCCAGATTGGCTTCGTAATGATCCCGTTTGATTCTTGCCTCCATCACCGGAGCGATGTGGCCGACCACGCCCTCAAGACGAGCGACATCAGCCTCGGAATATGCCGAAAACCTATTGGCCACAATGACGATGCCGATGACCTCATCGGCATAGGTGACTGGAACGGATACGTGTCTGTCAACCTTAAATCGGCCGTCCGGAAACAATGAGGCAGCGGTGTTTTGACAGATGGTGCGGTTCGCTGTTGATACCTGTCCCAGTAGACTATTGCGCCAGCTCTCCTCTGGGAAGGCGATTCCTTGATTCGGATGATTATCACCTTCTCGGATATTCCAGATGACAGCAGGAAATACAAAGTTCCCCTGGTCGTCAAGGTATCCAAAAGCACCCGCTTCGCTCCGCAAGTCCTCAACGATCGACAATAGCACCGAGGTGTAGACCATTTTATCCGTGTGGGTGGCAAACGAGCGAGAGATGTGCTCCAGCAGTGCAAGCTCGCGGTTACTGTATTCAAGCAAGCGCTTGCTTTCTTCCAGCTGCCGATGTGCTTCAAGCCGTTCCTCTCGCGCATGAATTCGTTCAAGCAGGGTGGCAAATTGTCTGGATAGCGTGTCTATGAGGTTTCGCTCCTCCTTCAGGAAAGGCCCTTCGTCGGCTGTCGGTTTCTCGTTCAGATAGCAGACCTCGATGGAGCCGAGGGTTTTACCGTGAACCACTATGTCCGAAGAGAGCTTCCAGGCCGTGTCTGCGTAATTCTCACTCTGAACGCTTGTTTCACCAACGGTAATTCGGGCGCAGGTGCTTTCCGGAAACTGCCAGGCGGGAATGACGAGAGCCACGACTCTCCGACACAACTCTTCGATCGAAATGTCCTCCACCTGATTCAGTTTCGAGATTTCGTACAGGATTTTCAATTCTTTGTGCCGCTCTGCGGTGGACTGGAGAAGTTGGTCGCGTTCCGCCTCAACTCGTTTGTTATCGGTTAGATCGCGTGCCGAAACCACAAATCCCCAGATATCGTCGGTCGAACTCCGATACGGCCGGTAGGCAATATCCATATAGCGCCTGCCTCTCCGCGGAAAGTCCATCCATGCCTGATAATTAATGTGGCTTCCGGCCAGGCATTGCTCGGCCCTGGGGCGGACGACTTCGTCGAAGAAGTCCTCACCGAATATTTCGGCAACCGTGTTCCCGACGACCTCCTGCTCAGACTTACCGAATGCGTCAACGTAGGCCTTGTTAGCATACCGGTAGACAAAGTCCCGGTCGACAAGGGCCAGCATGTCATCGACTGCTAGTAAAATACCGGCGAGACGGGGGAGCTCCTGTTCGGGTCCCGTTGTCTCGCCGAGTCTGGCACGCAACTCCTCGATCTCCTTGAAGAGATCTGTTTTCGTTCTGCGCATCTTTTCTCACGTCAATGGTTCGCCGGTTGTCAGATTCTGCCCGGCCTCTCCGCTGCAAATGCCTGCCCATGTGCTCCGAAGTGGGAGCGCCCGTGAATCTCCAACCGTATAGAAGACCTGGCCCGATTCTGCTTCCAGTGCGCAACTTCTCCGCTGCCTGCCGAACACCTCCAGGGCTACGGGTTTAATGTCGTAGCCGGCCAGGCCGCCCAGAAGGGATTCGACGGTCTCTGGGCCGGGTCCCTGTCGCCCGTCGTCCAGCACATTGGCCCCACCGACAAGCCATACCTGAAGTCGCTCGTCCACGGCTCCGAGTGCGCCCATTCTTCGCAGCAATTCGTCCAGCATCTCGTCTGCACATTTCAGGCCTTCATTTGAACGCTTGGGGAATGCTATGGACGGACCGGGAAGCATTACGTGGGCCATCCCGGCAGTGGTTGTTTCCGCATCGTAGGCCGCAACGACCACGCAAGAGCCGATCGCTCCCGCATAGAGCGTACCTACCATTTGGCATGCCTTGATTTCACATGTATCAACGTAAATCCTCATGGGCTTCTTCCACACAAACTTATCCACGTAGTGGCCCTCGCGTTGCGCCATTGCGTGAATGGCCGATACCAATGAGCCACCGATGTCTCGTCCTCCATTCCTGTCGGCCCGGTTGGCGACACAAACGGCAGTATCGGTTGTCAAGCACTGTAGTTGCGTCTTGAATCAGTGACAGTCCCGGGTTCTTTGCTGTCCTTAGTCAGATAAACCGTAATCAATCCTGAATTACGAAAGGAGATCCATTTTGGCAAACCAGGCACTCAAAGCGCGTACAAATGATGAAAAAAGAATCAGTTATCGACTTAAACAGTAGTTTGGTCTTGCCACTTTATAGTAATTTGCTATAAATAAGCAGACATCCCGCAAAGCAATACGCTGAGACAAATATCAACAAGGCACGATCCGGATGCTCAATAAGCAAGCTGATACGCGGCCAACCGTACTCATCGTAGACGATGAGTCCGCCATCAGAAGAGTGTTACGACGTTTGCTGGAAAAGGACTGTGCCATACTGGAGGCGGAGGATGGAAAGGAGGCGTGGCAACGCATTCAGGTGGCGGATTTGGATCTTGTCGTCTCCGACGTAATTATGCCGAAAATGAATGGCTATGAATTGTGTCGGATGATGAAGAGCGGCAATGAGACAAAATCCATCCCCATCATCCTGTTGACGAGAAAAGGAGATCCCGATTCTACGGTTCAGGGGTTGACGATAGGAGCGGATGATTATGTGTCCAAGCCGTTTAACGTCAAAGAACTTAAAGTGCGATGCCTCAATCAGATAGGAAAGAGGCGGATGATTCGGAACATCTTGCGTGACCGGAGTGCTCCAGGGTTGGCTGATTTGAACGTCACTTCGCGGGACGAGGCGTTCATCCGGAAGCTGACGACACTCATCCAGGATCGAATGGGTGATCGCTCATTGTCCGTAGAACGGCTTTCCGAGGAGTTGGGGATTAGCAAGCGTCAACTTTCACGTGTAACGAAGCGCACAATAAGTGATAGCCCCGCGGCCTTGATTCGAAAATTGCGGATTGAGCGAGCGGCGTACCTCATGGAAAGCGGAGCCGGGAATATTTCTGAAATAGCCTATCTCGTCGGATTCACCTCTCCGGCTCATTACTCGAG
>CAZIIP010000086.1:9436-10959 GCA_964539455.1 uncultured Rhodothermales bacterium | reverse complement strand
GGGCAGCAACACAGACATCAAGCACCAACTTAAGCAACAGCATTCGAGTGCTGGCATACGGTCTCAGCAACGATTCCTTTACACGCCAAAGATTAATCGATCTAAACCTGGCTACCTCCGATACACCGGCGGTCCTTAAACCACGTGCAAGTGGCGGATTGTGGATTGGTACGTTCAGAGGAACGCCTGCTGCGCCGAATGGGGAATTGTACCTGATAGATGCCGAATTCGGTCCAGTCGTGTCAGTGGTGCCGGAAAACCGGTCTCGCCAAATGGGCCCGGTAACGGCGATCCACGATGGCGAAGGAGATGGGCTCTGGTTTGGAACAAAATGGACCGGTCTTTATCACCTCGACAGGGAGACAGGAGCGATTACACAGTACGCCTTTGATCCGGACGGTGACGGCGGTTTAAGCCATCCAAGTGTTACCGTCATTTACGAGTCACCGAGTGAGCCGGGCGTTCTCCTTATCGGTACAGAACACGGTCTCAACCGATTCGACAAACAAACGGAACGCTTCACCGGCTTTCAGGTGTCGCCCGATGACGTGCATGGCCTGAGAAGCCACATCTCTTCAGTATTTGAGGATTCTACGGGACGAATCTGGATTGGCACGGTAGGCGGTGGATTACGCTTGTTGAACCGTGAAACCGAAGAGATTTCCCTATTTACGCCGTACAACAGCGGATTGCCCGATCAAAACGTTTTTTGCTTATTGGGGGACGACAACGGTAAGCTGTGGATGAGTACCGGCCTCGGAATCTCTCGATTCGATCCCGAACGTCGAAGGTTTTATAGCTACACGGGACAAGCCGTGCGAAGTGTGGGTGGGTTTATAAAAGCATCCTGCAGCCGAAGCCCAAATGGCCAGCTCGTGTTTGGGGGTAACTCCGGCTTTTCGACCGTTATTCCGGAGCGGTATATGCTGGAGACGGATTCGTTCCGCGTCGTTGTGTCGACATTTACGCTTGAACACAACCCTGTGCGTCCCGGACCCGAGGGTCCAATCGGCAGGCCAATCTGGCAAACCGAACGCATCACACTGGATCATGATCAGAATACCGTCAGTTTCCAAGCTTCAGCATTGGACTATGAAGATTCTGGAGCGAATCAATACGCATTCTTTTTAGAAGGCTATGATGAGAATTGGAGCGAAACCGGCACACAACGGAGTGTCAGCTATGCAAAAGTGCCATCCGGGGCATACACGCTTCGGGTGAGGGCGGCAAACAGCCGAGGCACCTGGGTCGAAAGCAACACGCCAATCCACCTGACGGTGCGGCCACCCTGGTGGCGGACTACTTGGGCACACTTGGCTTATGGCATATTGTTTATTTGCGGCATTTTTGCGGCAGATCGTACGATGCGACGTCGTCTCATCCGCAGAGAACGTGAACGCTCGCGAGAAGTCGAGCTGAAACAGGCGCGAGAAATCGAAAAAGCGTACGGCGAACTCAAGGCAACCCAGCAACAGCTCGTGCAGTCGGAAAAAATGGCCTCTCTGGGGCACATGGCGTCCGGT
>CAZIIP010000086.1:0-9426 GCA_964539455.1 uncultured Rhodothermales bacterium | reverse complement strand
ACTTCTCAGCAGTGAACTGGCCACCGAGCTTGCCGACGAAGCAACGGATAACGCGGACGAGCCATTTGGCACGTATCGTGATGAGATTGTTGGATTGAAAACCAATGTGGATCGGATTGCCCGCCATGGCAAGCGTGCCGAAGACATCGTCAAAAATATGATGGCCCATGCACAGATGGGATCGCAGGACCGATACGAAGTTGGCCTCAATAACTTTGTGGACGAATACGTAGGCATTGCCTACAACGGTATTCTAAAACGCCTCCCAAATCTGGATGTCGACATTGCCAAACAATTCGATTCCGAAAGTGGGGTGGTCAAGATGGCACCACAGGAAGTTGGACGTGCCATCGTGAACATTCTCAACAATGCCTTTGAGGTTCTGCATGAATACGATCCGTCCGGTGACGGCAGTTTCCAGCCCGTCGTGAGGGTTACCACCAGACGAGAGCCGGGCGCCGTGAAAATCATGATCGGCGACAACGGTCCCGGTATTCCGGAAGGTGTTCAGGAACGTGTGTTCGAGCCCTTCTTCACGACCAAACCCACCGGTAGCGGTACGGGCCTGGGTCTGTCACTCGCCTATGAGATCATCGTGGACGGGCACAATGGTTCATTGCAGGTGGAAAGAGAAGAGGATGGGGGAGCAACGTTTGTCGTAACACTTCCAAGTGGTAATAGTTAGGAGCAAGCCGACCCGCTGCACCTTAATCGACCGCCGGAAGCGATGCAATGAACCGCCCGATCAGATTAACGTTTGCCCGTTCATCACGCCATCCCGAGCCGTCGTGGACTAGCCAATAGGGCTCCAATATCGCGACAACCACCCTATCGTAGTCGTGAAGCAGAATAATGAACTACCGACTGTAACGATGAGCAGCGTTGAGCCATAGGCATCCTTCTCGTTGAGGTCGCTTCCCGCATCAACGTGTTCCTGCCAGGTTATGCCGTCGTTCACGGTGGTGCCTGACGACAAGGATTCACATTCTACGGGGCAGCATAGGGCCTCCCTATTATATTCCTTGTAAAAACACGGCACGCGCTGCTTCCGGCAGCGATTGGCGAATCGATCACTATTGCGCATGCCTGACAAGTCAGATAAAACCATTCACAAATGGACGTTCGCTTCACGTTTTCGCCGGCATGCCTTTGGTTGGCGGTCTCGGTTGCCGGCCAAACGGGTTAAGGAGGCTGTTTCGGAGATCAAAAAGGTCGCTCGAAAGGATCCGGTACTCGGCGCCGAGGGTGCGGTACTGTTTCTGGAGAAGGTGTCGCCGGCACTCGAGCACGTGGACAGCTCATCGGGTGTGCTCGGCTCTGCCGTCGACAAAGCTGTTGCGGCGCTCGTCGACGTAATCGCCTCGGCCGAGGTCGACTTCACAACCCGCCGGAAGTGGCTGGAACGGCTCTACCTGGCGCATGAGGAGGACCGGATCCCGTACATCGAGTGTCTAGGCGATTTCTGGGGCGAACTGTGCGTGACCCCGGACCTGGCATCGTTTTGGGCAGACGAACTATTGAGCACGACGCGAATGGCCTTGAGTCCCGATCCGGAACTGAGAGGCTTCTTTCACGGCACGATCGCCTGCCTCAGTGCACTTTTTGCCGCAGGTCGTCATCAGGAGATCGTCGACCTGCTGGGAGAACGGGAGATCTGGCACTACCAACGATGGAAGGTCAGGGCGCTGGCCGCGATGGGCAAGACGGACGAGGCGCTTACATTTGCCGAATCCTGCCGGCACCAGTCAACCAGTGACTACTGGATCGATATGGAGTGCGAGGAAGTCCTCCTCGCATCCGGACGGACCGAAGAGGCGTACCGGCGTTATGGGCTCAACGCCAACCGGTCCGGCACCTACGTGGGATGGCTGCGGGCCGTTGCCCGGAAGTATCCCGACAGGGATCCGGCCGATATCCTGAAGGATCTGATCGATCTGACCCCTTTCGAGGAAGGCAAATGGTTTGCCGCCGCAAAAAGCATTGGGCTGTACGACGAGGCGATCGCCCTGGCAAACACGTCGCCGACATCTCCACAAACCCTCACCCGCGCCGCCCGGGATTTCTCCGGGGATCGTCCGGAGTTTGCCCTCGAGGCGGGACTGGCAGCGCTTAAGTGGCTGGCCAGGGGGTACGGGTACGATGTCACTTACGTCGACGTAGCGGAGGCCGTCGCCTACACCCTCGATGCGGCAAAAGGCGCCGGACGGACGGAATCCGTTCTGAAGCGCATTACGCAAATTGCAAAGGAGGAGTCCCAGCAAGAGACCTTCGTCACAAGGGCGATCCTCGCTCAACTGGCGTCTCGAACATGAGTTGTCGCGACTTCCTGCCGGACCGTACGCGTCGTTTGCCCATTGTGCCCTGCCGGTGAGAAAGGAACTTGCTGCCCTGTGGTTCGCGCCGTTTATGATGGTTTATGCAAATGCGAGGCGCGTGTGTTTGCCGCGGAGACGGTTTGAATGGTGAAGCAACAAGCGAAGCCGCATCTGATCAAAAGAGGCAAGATTTGGTAGTGAAGCGGGCTGTTTCACCGACCCTGCTCCTGCGCGAGTGTCACCTCGACCAATGCAACCTCGGCCGTCCTTCCAAATATCGCGCTGCTGCTCGTACGATCGAGCCTGGCGCCGGAAATGTGACGCGCGCTGCCATCCGCCATGGTAACGGAAATGCCGGGCGTAGCACCTTTGCGGTACACAACCGGAACCTGACAATAGGTATACGCAAGCGTCCCGGTGTCCAGTGAAATCTTGCGCGTTCCTCCGTCGACGGCTATGTAGGCAAACTCCGACGGCTCACTGAGAAATTCCGAGGCTCGAAGCAGCCCGGGAACGAACATTACCTGTCCGTTCTCGATGCGGATCCCGAGCTCGCCCCACCGGGCAATGATATCCTCTTTCACCTGTCCGGTCATTCCGGGTTGTTGCGCGCCCGCGTGCGCCGGAGTGTGCGAATAGGGATCGATCGGAAAGGCGCCGTAGTTCTTCGGATTCTTGTCGACTCCGATGCCTTCGCGGATATCATAGTACAATTCCCGCAGACGGTCGCGGACGGACGGATCCCGTTCCTCGGCCGGAGCCCGGTAGAATATCTCCTTGACGGCAAGCAACAGCTTCGACACCATGTGCCAGTAGATCGAGCCGAGTCCTTCGTATCCGAAGAACGTGCCCGACCTCCCGGTGTAAGACCGATGATCGAACATCTCCTCGAACGTGTCCAGGACCAGCTCGCGGTCGCGTTCGACTTCCTCCGCGTATCCCTCCTTGCGGAGCTCATCCAGGGCGGCTACAATGTCACCGGCATTTCGGAAAGCACCGTTAAAATGCAGTTCTCCGGCAACATCCCTCACTACGAGCCGGCGATTGCCGTCCTCGAGCAGCCGAGAGACCAGGACCGACTCGGACACCCAGTCGGGCGGAATGCGATTCTTCTCAAGGAACCGGGGAAGCATCCGGTTCGGGTAGAGGATGTAGCTGTGTTGGTCCTCCCGGTACAAGGCGCTTTGTCTCAACGCTTCGAGCACTTGTACCGACTCATCCGCGGTAAGGCAGCCGGCACTCAGCGCCGCCACCTGGCCCTCGAGCATTTCGTACAATGCGGTGCTGCGCAGTTCCTCCTCCTTGTCGAGGTCAACCAGATTGTAGGCGTGGTACAGCTTGTCCGGACGCTCATTCGCCCGAATGGTATGGTCGATCCACTGTATGGAGAGATCCAGAAAGCGTGCGATGCCGGCAATGTCCACCGACTGTCGTGCCCCGGAAAACCCGTCATGGTAGATATTCGTGCGGTAATCACTTCCGGATCTACCGAGCGCATCCACCATCGACTTGCGCGTGGTGTCCGAGAGCGGCCCTTTTAATTGCTCTTCCCAACTGTCGAAAATTCCGTTGATTTCCGCCAAATGGTCGGCGACCTCTTGCGATAGGGCTACGGCATCCCGGTTCTCCTCATCAAACAATCCCCTCAGAAAGGCGAGATAACGGCGTAGATAACAGGCTGTCACGACGGACACACCGTAGCCAACCAGTGCGTTGTTGGCATCATTCCACTCGGGTCGCTGGGTGTTCATCCAGATTCCCGCCTCGGGAATCAGATTCGACAGTTTGGCGAGCGCCGGCACGAGCAGCTTTTCGGCCAGCGTGACGTGGTACGGCTGTTGGTCTGAGTTCCAGATGAGCTTGCCATCGGCCCCTGCCTTGGCGACGCGACTGGTTACCCGTTTCTCCTCCTCCCCATCATAGACGATGGTATCGTGCGGATTTTTTGTAAGATCCTCGTAGGATCGTATCCGGTAGGGGACGTTGGCATAGACAAACAGCTCCCTGCCAAGCGTTCGCCGTAGCGCATCGGGCTGGTGGTCATGCCAGATTTCCAGCAGTTTGAGCAGGTAGACGATCTGGTGGTCACCCCAGTAGCCGATGTAGGACCAGGGATTTTCCGGGTCCAGCACCTCCCAATCGATGCCGTCGCGGTTCACGCGATAGGGATTGTATCCGTCCGCCGTAGATGCGTTGACAAATTTGTAGATCATGCCCTCCAGGAATGCCGGATACGACAAGGCCAGCGCTTCCCAGTTTTGGAAGATGTCCCGCCAATTGCCCTGGTAGTCGAGATTCCGGCTCCCGTCCTCCTTGCGGACCTCAATCGAGAATATATTCCATGGCCTGCTGGGGTCGCCATGCCGGCGACTAAAAGCAAGCGGGAGATACTCGGTACACAGCCGCTCGAAATCGGCATCGCCGCTTTCTTCCGCAAGATGCCGCAGATTGACGAGATCAATTTCATCCGGCTGAGATGCGATTTTCGCTTGATGCCGTTGGAGCACGTCCCGATTGTGGTGCTCCAGAAAAGCGAGAAGGTCATCCCGGTCTAGACGGTAGTTCGTTAGAAAGACACCGCCGCGCATCACATTGAACAGAGCATTGGAGAAGTGTCGGGCGCAGGTAAGGTGATCCCGGGTCTCCTGCAGCCCATCGGCACCGGCCACAATCTGCAGAAGCCTCAGACCGTTCAGCCGGACATCCTCCTCCAGCCGGGTTCTTGCCTCCGACGCATCCTCCAGTAGCGCGGTCAATGCGGCAACGTCCGATGAATCCTGGTCTCCTTCTATCGCAAAAATCCAATCGTGACCATCCTTTGCCTCGAGCGTCAGGCTGGACGCAACAAAGTAGGCTCCCCGTTCCGCTCTGATGTCGGTCTCCTCGACAACCGATTCCCCCTGCCGAAACCGATCGAGTTGCCGGGTGGTCAGCAGATGTAGTGGTTTTTCGAGACCGACCGACCAGACGGTGGTGGCCTTCAGCGCCTCGCTGGGTTCCGGCCGGTCGACGGGGATCGAGCTCAACAGAAACAGGCCGATACCCGAATCCGGCAAGAGCTCGTTCTTTTTGTATGCGTCGAGCAGGGTGCTAAAGCCGGACTGCATATGCTGGTCGACGCCGTATGGCAGGAGATTTTGAACCCCGTCCAGCACACGGACCGACACGGGCTCGGCACTTTGGTTGGACAGGCGGGCATGCTTGACCAGTCCGTAAGCCTCGCTGTTGGTCCAGTCGTAAGAGAAAACGAGCCCAAGATCCTCGTTCACCTCTTCAAACCTGACCCGGTTACCGAGCACATGTTTGTAGATGTTGCGTTTCGTGTGGTAGATGCCCCGGTAGCGTTCCGAAAAGGGTTCCCAGAGCAGTTTTCGGTCATTTTGCTCGACGAGTACAATCGTTTTGCTTCCCGTGATCTCCTGAGAATCGTGGATCTTGTCGTCGGTGGTGTACGGGAAGACGGCATGTTCGGCGTTCCGCCGGCCCGCGGTCAATCCACCGTTACTGGAGATAAACATCCAGTGATCGGAGCCGCTGACGATGGTCATAAAAAACGGCGGCATTCGATCGAAATGGCTGATTCGATAGAACCGCCCATCCTCCAGATTCACCAGGTTACCCTCGATTGTCGCTTCTCCCTGATCGATGGGCAAATCATCTACATAAACCGGCTGCTCCATGGGCTCGGCAGTTATTGTTTGTTCAGAACGGATAGTGTAAAGGCCGAACGGCCGGATCAGCGCACAATAAACGGGATGTTGGCATGTGCGGCATGATGCTGGCCGTCGTACACATACACAAACAGGCGGTAGGCGCCCGGCTCTTCCGGGGCCGTCACGGTCACGTCCGCAGCATCCGCCGGTTCGACGAGGCCAGTCAGACTCGGGGGAACCGATTCCTGATCGCCGCCATGGCCCAGATCGGTCGACTCGGGCATGACCTCCCACTCGAAGGTGAGCGGATCTCCGTCGGGGTCACTAACGCTCACCGTCGCGGGATACGAGCCACCCGGCTTGAGTTCGACACTCTCATATGCGGTCTTCCCGTCCAACAGCGCAGATTCCAATCGGGGCGAGCGGTTGTCCGGCCAGGTGTCGTTCCAGATGTAATGCATGACGTCGACGACCTCGGTCTCCTCTCCGGAGTCGAGGAATATGCCGTACCAGGTGGGCGTACGTTCCTGTTTCTGCCCCCAGAGAAATACGTAAGACCCAACGCAACGGATCGTATCGGACGCGATCGCCAGGTTGTATCGCTCCAGGTAGTAGTCCGCCTTCACCGAACTGTTGTTCTCGATCGGCGCGTCCCAAGAGGTGGTGGCAACCTCCCAGTGTCCGGTCGCTCCCCATTCGGTCACCATGTACGGTCCATCCCAGCCGGCGTCGTTGATGCGCGTTTGCAGGTTCGGCAGATCGCCATACATCTGGATGCTGAGCAGATCGAGATCCGGCGCCCGCTCGCGGATCTGCGCAACGAGTTCCGCACTGATGCCGGCCAGCATGGTGGTGGTCAGGTGGTTCGAATCCACCTCGTGGATATATTCGGAGATCTGATTGACCGCGTTCCAGACCTTCGGATTCGTCGCGCCCAGGTTGAGTTCATTGCCGATCCCCCAGATGAGCATCGCCGGGTGGTCTTTGTATTTCTGAATTTCCCCCTTCACACGCTCGAGCTGTTCCGCTACAGCCACTGAATCGTCGTAGTCGAAGTCGAAGTATCCCACGCCCTGTCCCGGCCGTTCTCTCGCAATCTCCAGTCCCATCGTAACGGTCAATCCGTGGGCATGTGCTTCATCGAGAATGTCCTGTCCGGTCGTTCCGGCCTCGTCGGTTCGCCAGGTTCGAAGCGAATTGGCGCCGTGTTCCGCCAGCAGCGCAATACTCCCCGCCCCGGGCGGTTGCCGCTCGAGACCGGCACCTTTGATATAGTATGGTTCCCCGCCCCGGTAGAGCCGGTAGGCGCCGTCGACCTGTCTGATTTCAACATTGACGGGAGCATCGGACTTTGGGGCCTGCGTGTCTCCTTGCCGGCAGGCAAAACCCGAAATGGCCGGCGCGATAACAACCAACAAGGCAGCATAGCGCATCGAGAGATTCATCTGTCTTACCCGTAAGGTTTGGTTTGCTGCTCTCTTGTGTCGTTTACCGTTTATTCGGAGGATCAGGAAGTCGGCTCTTTGACCAGTAGGGCCTCCAGTTCCTCGAGCGTCCGGCCTTTGGTTTCCGGTACGACGATAAGCACAAAGACGAGTCCGAGCAGACCGAAGATGCCGTAGATCAAAAACGTGAGCGCACTCCCGAAATTGGCAAGCTCCCACGGAAAGACGAGCTGCACCAGGAAACTGACGGCCGAGTTAACGAATCCGACAAACGAAATCGCCAAACCCCTGACGCGGTTTGGAAACAGCTCGGAGAACAGAACCCACATCACCGGTCCAATCGAAACGGCAAAGGAGGCCACAAATCCGAGTATTCCAAAGAGGATCAGCAAGGGATTCATCGTAATCGCGCCCTGGATATAGTCAGACTCAAAGGTGCGGGCGGTTTCCCGGCCGAGGGCTTCCTCCAGTGCATTCTTGTATTCCACGTCGCTTTCGAACGTGAGACCGACGATCGGGGCCAGGTCCAGTGCCTGCAACCGTGCTTCAGCAGGCAGCTCCTCCAGCGCTTCGTCGGTCAACGTGTACGTCGCAGAGTGGAAGCCGCCTGCGAGAATCAGCATGGATACCGCGATGCCGCCGAGACCTACGGCCAACAGTGGTTTTCTGCCCAATTTGTCGATCAGCGCGATGGCGACCAGGGTGAAAAACAGGTTGGTGAGCCCTACCAGCACGGCCTGTGAAAATGAGGCGTCCGTCCCTATCCCCGACTGCTCGAAGATCATGGGCGCGTAGAAAAAGACCGAATTGATGCCGGTGATCTGTTGTACGACAGCCAGCACGAGTCCGATGAGCAGCACGAGTTTCATAGCCGGAGCGAGCAGTTCCGAAATCCGAACCTTCTCTATGCTCGTGTCTGCTGCGATGCTGCCCTTGATATCCGCAAGTTCTTTTTGCGCCTCCGCTTCTCCACTCGCACGGGTCATGACGGTCAATCCTGCGTTTTCCCGGCCTCGCATGATGAGCCACCTCGGGCTTTCCGGCACCGTGAGCAGAGCAAAGAAATAGAGTATCGCCGGGAGGGTCTCCAGCCCCAGCATCCATCGCCAGTTGTATGGACCGAACTGGAGTGCGACGGCGAGGGGCGCCTCGGATTGACCGAGCTTGAGGATCAGGAAATTCGTAAAGAACGCCACCGAGATACCGACAACGATATTCAGCTGATTAAAAGAGACCATCCGGCCTCTCATGTCGGGTGGCGACAGTTCAGCGATATACATCGGTGCGATGATCAGCGACGCCCCGACGCCCAGACCGCCTATCATGCGCGCCACGATCAGAAACGAGAAAGACGGAGCGAGGGCCGAGCCTACCGCCGACACCGCATAGAGTACGGCCGCCAGATAGAGGACGGTTCGCCGACCGATCGCATCACTGAGGGGTCCGGCCACCATCATCGCGAGTGTAGCCGTAAGCGTCAAACAACTTACCGCCCAACCGAGTTGGAGTTTGGTCAGGTCGAACTCCGGCTCGATGAATCCTACCACGCCGGAAATGACCGAAGCATCGAAGCCCATGAGAAAGCCGCCAAGCGCGACGATCAGAGCGACGCGGATGACGAAACGGTTGCTACGCATGCTGAAATACCCTCATGTTTGTAAAACACATGACATCCCGGCCTGTGAGCAGTCACGCCGGCCACCGGAATGTAAGGCTGCTGTTTATTCGAGAGGCGAAAACAAATGTATTGGCGAAGAGCGTGTCTCGACGTGAACCGGTTGACAACACGAGACCGTGAACGGCCATGCGCTGAGCGACGGGCCGACGCGCCTGACGCAGCGTCTAGATCGGATAATGCGGCGAAGATGGCGATCGGAGACGACCATCGTGCCGGCTGGTGATTGGGCGGGAGCTGCTGCACTCCGGATGAGCGTCCAGGAGTTTGTCGGGCTTTAGCGTAAGTTTTATATTTACAACAAATTTGTCACGACGCTAATTGCACTTGAGTGCAAT
>CAZIIP010000085.1:0-10976 GCA_964539455.1 uncultured Rhodothermales bacterium | reverse complement strand
TGCGGTTTATGTCGCCGCCTGAACCGGGACAGCAATGTGCGTGGAGAGTATGCTTAGCGGAGGTTTGATGAAGCTTATCCATAAGAAAGACTCCTGACGGTTGCTAGTCGAGGGACATAGAGAAAATACTATCCGTTCGGAAAAATGCGAGCGCTGCGTGGTAGTGTCTGCATTCATCGTTAAATCTCTCGCAGGGACCTAGTGGACGCGGGGCATGGTGCAGAATGCACGCCGGGTGCCGTTCACGGCCAATTCCTACATTCGATAGCAGACCTTCCATCAATGACTCAGGCCATGTACAGAATTTGCCGTACCCTACTGGTAATCGCTCTCGTGCCTGTCTTGTCGCTCGCACAGGCGGAGCGCAACCTGCTCTCCGGCACCTACGACACTGCCGCAATCGACGAGGCACTCGTATCGCGCGCCGATTGGCATCCGTATCCGACCATCGAGGAACGGGATGCCTGGAACCGCATTCCGGATGTCGTACGCGAGGCACACATTTCCCTTGCAGCCTCTCATCTGAGACGAGAATGGCCTGTATTGCCGGCAGCTGTTTTCCTGGAGTACGTCCGTATCGGCAACCGGTCGAATTTCCAGGCGCTCTCTTTCGAGCGCCGCGACCGACTGTCGGCGCTCGTACTCGGCGAGATATTCGAAAACGAGGGCCGGTTTCTCGACGATATCGCAAATGGGATCTGGACGATCTGCGAAGAGACCTACTGGGGGGTGCCGGCCCACCTGGGCATGCAGGCAGAGGGGCCGGGTCTGCCGGACGTGACGGAGCCGACGGTTGACCTGTTTGCGGCGGAGACGGCGAGCCTGCTGGCATGGGCGGTATATCTGCTCGGGGACCGGCTCGATGAGGTCCATCCGCTTGTTACGGAGCGCGTTTATTACGAAGTCGATCGGAAAATCCTGACGCCGAATCTCGAGCGCGACGACTTCTGGTGGATGGGGTTCGATCGGGAGACCGTCAACAACTGGAATCCCTGGGTCAACTCCAACTGGCTGGCCGCGACGCTGCTGCTCGAACGGGATGAAGACCGAAGGGTGGCAACTGTGCGCAAAATCCTTCGCAGCCTCGATCAGTTTATCAATGGTTATCCGGAGGACGGCGGCTGTGACGAGGGTCCGAGCTACTGGGGACGTGCCGGGGCCTCGCTCTATGACAGTCTGGAGCTACTGTTGAGCGCTTCAGACGGTATAATCGACATTTACGATGAGCCGTTGATCGGAGAGATGGCCCGGTATATTTACCGCGCGTACATCGCCGACCGGTATTTCATCAATTATGCGGACGCATCTGCGCAGATAACCCCGGATCCGGCGCTTGTTTTCGGATTCGGCAGACGCATCGGCGATCCGATGATGGAGCGATTTGGCGCCTGGCCGGCAGAGAAAAGCGACTATGGTTCGGGCACGATCGGCAGTCGTCTGGCCCGGCAACTGCCGGCGCTTTTTATTCTGGAAGATCTGCAGGCCGCTAGACCTGCGGAACCGCTGGTGCGGGATGTCTGGCTGTCTGAAACCCAATTTATGGTCGCGCGCTCGGTCGAAGGCAGCCGGGAAGGTTTTTATCTGGCAGCCAAAGGCGGGCACAATGCGGAGAGCCACAACCATAATGATGTCGGGAATTTCATCGTCTACAAAGACGGCCGGCCCCTCGTCATTGATGTAGGCGCCGGTGTGTACAATGCCAAAACGTTCAGCTCCCGGCGGTACGAGATCTGGAACATGCAGTCGGGTTACCACAACTTGCCGTCGGTTAACGGCATCGATCAGATGCAGGGCCGTGCATTCGAGGCTCGGGATGTGGCGCATGAGCAGAAAGACGAGCGGGCGCGGTTGCGGTTGGAACTTTCCGGCGCATACCCGCCTGAGGCCAATCTCGTGTCTCTGCAGCGTGAATTGGTTTTGGAGCGAGGCCGGGAGGTGCGGATAGAAGACCGTTACCGGCTCTCTGAATGGAATTCCCCGCTCGAAATGCACCTGATGACCGCGATCGAGCCGCGGGTAGTGCGTCCCGGCGTCATCGGATTATTCGAAGACGGCAGCCCGGAGCCGGAGGCGCACGTTCACTTCGATGGCGGGTTCTTTGAAGCCGCTGTCGAACCGATCGATGTGGGTGGTGATGCGCGGATGCGGTCCGGATGGGGAGAGCGGGTATATCGGATCGTGTTTACGGAGAAGGGTCGCAGCTTGCGTGGATCATATCTGCTGCGGGTGACGGAGTAGGGTGTATCGGTGCCGGTATTGGCCGGCTCTTGCACGAAGCGGCAGCGACATAGCGCCCTGACACTTCAGCGGCATGCTGAAGAGCCAAAGCAAAGCGACATGATACGAATCTCAAAGCGCTCACGAGGCGCACGAAGGGAACCAAGACGCGTATTCGGAGACATCGTATCTTTCAGTCGACACGCGCCCGTAGCTCAGCTGGATAGAGCATCGGACTTCGGATCCGAGTGTCGGGGGTTCGAATCCTCCCGGGCGTGCGAAGTCAAAGGCCATCCCGCCGCAAGGTGGGGTGGCCTTTGGCTCGTCGGCCTTGGCGAGATGAGAACCGCCGCTGCGAGCGGAGCGAGCCGGGGGTTCGACACGAGCGAGTCCCGGCCACCTCCGTGTTGGCTGCATCCCTCTTCTCCCGGGCGAGCGACTGACGGAGCGATCCCGAAGTCATTCGGGAGAGCGGAGTAATCCTCCCGGGCGTGCTAAGGAAAAGGCCATCCCGCCGTCAGGTGGGGTGGCCTTTGACTTGTCGGCCCTGGCGAGATGAGAAAACCCGCTGCGAGCGGAGCGAGCCGGGGGTTCGACACGAGCGAGTCCCGGCCACCTCCGTGTTGGCTGCATCCCTCTTCTCCCGGGCGAGCGACTGACGGAGCGATCCCGAAGTCATTCGGGAGAGCGGAGTAATCCTCCCGGGCGTGCTAAACGCCGGGCCGTGCTTTGCGTCCCGGGAACGAAGGTCCGGCCTCAGTCAATCTCCTTTTCGTCGGCCCGGAAGTTCGTCGGTGGGCGGAAGCGTACGTGCGTCGCATCGCTCGCCTCGAAGATCTCGAACATCCTGTTGCGCATTTCCCGGATCCGTTCCTGGTGCTCGGGGACGTCGATCAGGTTGTACATCTCCCTGGGATCGGTCTGCAGATCGTAGAGCTCGTTCTTGTCCCACACTCCGTGGTAGTAGATGTACTTGTATCGGTCGCCGCGGATGGCGTAGGTGGTGGGCGTCTGCGGAAAGGCGTCCTCCCAGAAATACTGGTAGACAAACTCCGAGCGCCGGTCCTCGACGTCTTCGCCCGCCAGCAGCGGGAGGAACGACCGGCCGTCGACCGTGTGTCCCGCCGGCATAGATCCGCCGGCTATCTCAAGAAAGGTTGGCGCTAGGTCGATGTTGATCACGTTCTCCTCGATGACGGTACCGGGCTCGATCAGGCCCGGCGCCCATGCGACCATCGGCACGCGCATCGACTCCTCATAGGCCTGCCGCTTGTCGATCAGCCCGTGCTCGCCCAGCATGAAGCCATTGTCTCCCATGTAAATGACCAACGTCTCGTCGGCGAGCCCTTCCGCCACCAGGTAATCGAGCACCCGCGCGACGTTCTCGTCGACGGCCATTAGCGCCTCACTGTAGCGCGTGATGAGCTCCTCCAGGTCGTCCGGGTGGTCGTCGCGCTCGTGGTACATGTAGTCGACACCGTGCCAGCTATTGCGCTGCTCGCGTACCCAGTCGGGCTTGCCCTCGTAATTCCGGACGATGTTCTTCATCGACGGCGGTGTGGGGATGTCGGCGTCCGCGTACGTTCCCTCGTGGCGCGGTGACGGCTCGAATTCCGCATGGACGGCCTTGTGAGACAGATAGACGAAGAAGGGCCGGTCACGGTCGATCTCCTCCATCCAGTCGAGCGCGTACTCGGTTAGCAGGTCGGTGATGTACCCGTCGTGCTCTCTCCGCTCCCCGTCGATGTTCAACGTAGGATTGTAATACACCCCTTGCCCTTGAAAGCTGACCCAGCGATCAAAGCCCGGCTGCGGATCGTCGTGAGCGTGGCCGATGTGCCACTTGCCGAAATACCCGGTCTGGTAACCGGCCTTCTGAAGGCCCTCGGAAACGAGCGGCGTGCCCTCCGGCATCTCGTTACTGTTGTCAACCACTCCGTGACGGAAGGAATACTGTCCGGTGAGAATGGACGCCCGGCTGGGCGAGCAGAGCGAGGTGGTGACGAACGCATTGGCTATGTGGACCCCTTCCGCAGCTATGCGATCCAATCCCGGCGTCTCCAGGAAGTCAGGAGACTCTGGGTGGAAGCCCATGTAGTCGTAGCGGTGGTCGTCGGTCAGGATGAAGACGACGTTGCGCGGCTGCGCATAGGCGGAGTCGACGAAGAGGCCGAGCGCCAGAAAAATCAAAAGAAATCGGTACATCGGGATCGTTTGTATGTCTGAAGGATGGTCGCTATCACGTCTCCGCACGGTTCGACTTTTTCTACTAACCGCAAAAGCCGCGGAAGTACCGTTGCTATTCCTGCTCGATGCGTGCTTCAAGCAGGGACGGGACTGCCTCGACCGTGGCGCGGTGGCGCTCGACGGCCTGGAGGATCTCCGCCACGACATCCGGATACTCCCCGGCGACATCGTATTGTTCCGACGGGTCGTGATTGAGGTGATAAAGCAGGGGCACCTCGTGCTCGACCGGGTCGCTGTCCGTCGTGTAGGCCCATTGGGTGATGAAATGCGCCTTCCAGGGACCCAGGCGGTAGGCGTAGAGCTGCTCACCACGGTAGAACGGCATCTCCTCCCGCACGCCCGCCTCCGGATCCTCCAATACGGGCAGGAGGCTCAATCCGTCCATCACGCGGTCTGAGGGCACCTCCGCCCCGGCGATCTCCGCCACCGTCGGCAATAGGTCGAGCGTCGAAGCGAGGGAGTGGGAAACGCTCCCCGCCTGTATCTTTCCCGGCCACCAGGCGATCGCCGGCTCGCGCATGCCGCCGTCCCATGTCATCCCCTTGCCGCCCCGCAGGAGCCCCGACGAGCCACCGTGCGTATCGAATACGAGCCAGGGCCCGTTGTCGCTCGTGAAGAATACCAGCGTCTTTTCCTCCAGCCCCTCCTCCCGGATGGCCTCGATCACCTGCCCCATGCTCCAGTCGATCTCCTCGATGACGTCGCCGTAAAGCCCCCGGTCACTCGTGCCTTCAAAATCCTCGGAGACAAAGAGGGGGACGTGCGGGAGGCTGTGAGCAAGATAGAGGAAGAAGGGCTCATCGCGGTGCTCGCGGATAAAAGCTACGGCCTCCTCCGTGTAGCGCCTGGTAATCGTGTGTTGGTCGGCCGGACGCTCGACCACCTCCTCGCCACGCAAAAGCGGCACGTTCCAATACTCGGGCTTGGGATCCCAGAACGGATCCTGCCACTCGCCCCCGACCACACGGTCCATGTCGTTCGAGTAGGGAATGCCGAAGTAGCTGTCGAAGCCTTGTTGAGTGGGCAGGTATTCGGGTAGATGGCCGAGGTGCCATTTGCCGATGGCGACTGTGGCGTAGCCCTGCTCCTTGAGCGCCTCGGCAATCGTCACCTCCTCATGGGGCAGTCCGTACTTCGAGTCGGGAAAGAGCACGCGCCGCTGGTCGGAGGCCATCCCGCTGCGCACAGGAAGGCGCCCCGTCAGAAGCGCAGCGCGCGAGGGCGTGCAGACAGAAGCGGCCGAGTAGAACTGGGTGAACTTAATGCCTTCGGCGGCCAGCCGGTCGAGGTTCGGCGTCTTGATCGTTGGGTGGCCGTAGACACCGGCATCGCCGTAGCCCATGTCGTCGGTGAAGACAATGACGACGTTCGGCCGGTCGGCCGCGGCAGGCTGGGCGCTGCCTATGGGACCTACGAGCAGAGAGACGACGAAGAGCGAAACAAGAGCGGGAAGGTGTTCTCGCTTTGGGTGATGCATGGCTGGGGTCGTTATGCTGTAGAGAATGGACCGGTCGTTGCCGCAGGCCTGTACGAGAAGGGCCCGGCGGTTCCGGTCGGCGATTGCCCTGGCAGGTGAATCTACGTAACTGAATCTACGTAACCCCGTCCCAAAACAAAACGTCGTGCAGGCTTCCGTGCGCTCTAAAGCGGAAAGGTCGGTCGGCTACGTATTTGGCTCCGCCGAGCGACTTTCAAGGCCATCCCGGAATTCTCCGGGGAGCCGAGTAATCCTCCCGTGCGTGCTAAACGCCGGGGCGACTCGAGGCCGGCTTTCCGGCGTTTATGATTTTGGTTTCTGGTTCGACACGCGGATATCCCTCCCACCGGCTTCACGTCGGTTCTCAACCCTCCTATTCCAGCCGACACCCGGCATCACCAGACACGCCGCCCCTATCACACCGGCGTCAGCGCCCAGCTTCGAGAGCACCACCGCTGTCCGTTCAGCCGGAACGGGACAGATCCACTTGCGCAGGTTCCCCTCCATCGAGGCCTTGAAATACGGATACGCCGCCGCAATCGATCCACCAAGCACCACCACCTCCGGATCGATCAGATTGATCGCCCACGCGATCGGCACGGCCAGGTGCGAACCAAACTCGTGCCACGTCCTTATGGCATTTTTGTCACCGGCCTCAGCAAGCTTGAATATCTCAATTGATGTTTCTTCCTTTCCTGAAATAGATTGATATATCTTAGAAATGCCGTATCCGGAAATATAATCTTCAATAATACCTGATTTATACGGTGACGGCCATATTTCAGCCGCCGTACCGGTGGAACCCGTAAATATTTTCTTATTCAGGACAATTGCACATCCGATTCCCGTCCCTAATGTAAAACCTACAATATCTTTTTTATCAGAAGCGGCACCAAACAAACATTCGCCGTATACCAGACAGTTCGCATCATTGTTGAGCACTACCGGCACATTAAAATGGTCTTCAACGGCGTCCCGCAATGGATAAAAGTGCATGGTCGGCAGTTGAGGACACTCCAGTACCCTGCCGGTAGCAATATCAACCGGACCGGTGCAGCCTATCCCGATGCCTCCCGTCTCTCCCACAGTTAAACCCAAATCGGCGGTGACTTTTACTATAGACCGAACAATCCGTGCCAATATCGCTTTCGCCGGATCTTTGGCCCCTGTTTTAATTTTTATTGGAGTACTCAACAATTCACCCTTCCGGCTAACCGTCCCGATTTTTATTTTGGTACCCCCTAAATCTATTCCAATATATACGCTTCCGGACATTATTGTTTCATGTTATCGAAAGAATGCGCCACCGAAATATTTTCATTTAATCAGGCAATTATAATACGAATACGATTTCACTATCGCCATATTGTTTTATCCCCGAATGCCTAAAGATCCGGACTGAACCCGTTCTGTGCCTGATAAAAAAAGGCCACCCCGCATACGTTTGTCAGCGCAAGCTCGGCATTATCGCGGTCACGGACGATCGGTCGGGCTTTATCAAAAACCGCAAGTTGGGACCGGATGAGTCCATATGAACTTGATTCCTCGGCGTTGCGGTTTTCCCGTTTACAACTGGAATTCTCCCACGCCGCACCCGATCTTGAATTGCATGTAACAGGCGCACCCTGATTGTCGGACACCCACCGGCCGTTCGCATCGCTCCCAACGAAGTAACCCGTACCCGTAATGCCGCTGAATCCCCGTACCGGCCTACCCCGATTTGTACACCTGTTGCTCGTCGGGTCACTTGCGTTGTTTCTCGGTTCCGGACCGTCAGAAGTGACGGGCAAGATCGAGGCACCCGTACTCTCTGCATCTGCCGAAGGCCATCCCTGGATCAACCTATCCGACGGCCATTTGGTACCGGCGCGGTATCTCGCCTCCCCGGATTTGATTGCCAGGCTCGAAAGCTCGCAGCCGACCACGGTCACAACCGGCGATTTCAACGCGGACGGGCTCGAGGATCTGGTCGCCGGATTCAAGGACGACCTGGGCGGTCTCGTCACGATCCACTACGCCAACCCGGGCTTTCGTTTCGCAAAGCCCGGAGAGGAGAAGGCTCCGGGAATCCCCTGGGGATCACCGTTCCTGGAAGAAGTCGACGTGCTGCAAACACCCTTGCCGGCCGAAATGCTGGCTGCAGGCGACTTCAATGCGGATGCACGTACTGACCTGATTGTGGCACGCAGGCGCGACAACCGTCTGGCCGTGATCAACGGAACTGATCGGACGGGCTTTGACGATGCCACCCTGGTTCCTCTCCCCGGCATTGTCACGTCGCTTGCAAGCGGTGAGGTAAACCGTGCGGACGGCCATTCGGACCTCGCCGTGGCGGTGGAGTCGGACGGCTCGGCCTCCCTCCTGCTCTACGAAGGACCTGCAGGAGCTTTCTCGAGGGATCCGGAGGTCCTGTCACTCCCGCACGCAGCGTCCGGTATCGCTATCGATCAGTTCGGCGGCGGTTATCCGTACGACGTGGCGGTGGCAGCTGGAGACGAAATCGTGTTTTTTCAAGGTCGAGACACGGGCCTGGAGAGAACACGCACCCCCTCCGGCGACCGGTCCGTCGTGCGGAGGACGGTTGTATTGCCTGAAAAAGCCGACCACCTGGTGACGGGCGATTTTCTTGCAGGCAAAAATCGGGATGTAGCCGTCGTAATGGAATCCGGACGGCTGGTGATCGTCGACGGTGGATCGGGTACCGTCGTACCCACCTCCTATGAGTTCGATGCCGGATCCATTTCCGGGCTGCACAGCGCTCGCCTCTCGAGCCAGGGAAAAGACGACCTGTTGCTGGTAAACAGGGCAGATAAAAAACTGACCATCCTGCATGATGGTCATTTCGCCCTACTCCAGCATGAGGTACCCGGCCTGGAAGGCGATGCCGGGATTTCGGCCCTCGCACCCGTAGAATTGACTCTATCAGGAACGCCTGCCGGAACGTCACCCATGATGCTCAACGGCGACGGTGCAGCCGACATTGCCGTTCTGATGACGGCAGCAGGCGGCAATGGCGTGGCGACTGCTGTTTCAATGCCGTTGCAGGATATCTGGGTCACGGAAGCCGGCTTTGCCGCCCTGCTGCCCAGTGCCGGCGAAACATGCATCACCCAGGACGGCGGATGCTCCTTTAATGCGGCCGTTCAGTTGGCAAACAAGGAACCCGGCGCGGATCGCATACGGTTCAGCATAAACGAGGCCAGTCCATCCTGGGACATCACCTCCCAGATTACGGTCGACGGTAGCGATGTCGGGCGTGTCTATCTCCCAAACGCATCACAGTACCTCCAGGGCCTCACGTTCGCCACGGGATCGGAATCGAGCGTGGTCAAAAATCTTGCCGTTGAACGGGGAATCGACTTCGAATCGGAGGGCGGTGGGAATCGAATTGAGAATTGTTACATCGGGACCGGTCCCGACGGCATGCCGGTGGCAGGTAAGACCGCCAACAGTGGATTCGGACTCCGGGTGGAAGGCCCCGGAAACGCCGTCGGAGGCGGCGCCGATTTCGCCAACGTTCTTTCACAGCTGACCGTAGATGGTGCCGGAAATGAGATATCCGGCAACCTCATCGGCCTTGCCGTCGACGGAGAGACGCCTCTCCGTGGCGGAATCAGTGTCTACGGCTCCAATAACACAATCGGCGGCACGGCAACAGGAGAAGCGAACGTCATGCCCGCTTTGACCCTGAGCGGGCGAGGCACCGTCGTCGTGGGTAACCTCATCGGACTCACATCCGACGGGACCCGGTCGGCGGGCAATACTTCAGACGGCATCAATGTGAGCGAGCGAGGTCAGACCATCGGCGGATCGGGCACGGGCATGGGCAATACGATCTCGGGGCACGGCCGCAACGGCATCTACATCCAGGAGGACAGTGTTCGCGTGCTCGGAAACCGCATCGGGACGGATTTACTGGGACGGGAAGCCGTTCCCAATGCGGAGGACGGGATTGAAATCAGGGTCTCGGATGCCACGGAAATCCATATCGGCGGCGCTGATTGGGGTGCAGGTAACACCATCTCCGGCAATGGCGGCTACGGAATCAACACGCCCAGCGAAAACGTGCAGATCGCCGGCAACTACATCGGAGTGGACATTTCAGGCACGTCCGCCCTCCCGAATATGGATGACGGGATTTATGCCTGGGGCTCGGGAATCGTCATCGGTGGTCAGGATCTGGCAGCGGCCAACGTCATCGGCAGCAACGAAGGAGACGGCATACACGTCGACGGCGACAGTGCGGACATCCTCAACAACTTCATCGGGACGGACCGATCGGGAACGGTCGAACTCGGCAATAAAGAGCATGGAATTCACGTCTCCGGGTGGTCTTCGGACGCATGGCACGTGAAAATCGGAGGCACGGATCCCGACGAGGCCAATTCGATTGCATTCAATGAACGCGACGGGATTCACCTGAGCCAGGATAATTCCGACAGGGCACCTGCAGAAATACTTGGCAACCGCATCTGGTCCAACGGACGTCTCGGCATCAACATCGAATCGTCGCGCGAGAATGAAGATGGTGTCAACGAAAACGATGAAGGAGACGACGACTCAGGGCCGAACAAACGGCAAAACTATCCCGATCTCACCGTAAAGCCGGACGGCTCCCTCCAGGTCGACCTGGACTCCGAGCCCGACAAAAAGTATCGCGTCGAGTTTTTCGGAAATCCGGAATGCGATCCATCCGGGCATGGTGAGGGTAATATCTTTCTCGAAGCGATCGACATGACGACGGATGCCAGTGGGTCGGCATCGGAGACGAGGAACTTCACGGTATACGTCGGACAGGAACATATCACCGCCACAGCAACCGATCCGGACGGCAACACCTCCGAGTTGTCCGCCTGCGCGGTCGTGGATGCCCTCCAACCCCTTCGGCTCAAGGTGGTACAGAAGGATGAATCGGGCGACCTTGTGCCCGTACCGGACACCCCGTTTGATCTGGGCACGTTTGAACCGGACAATCCCGACGGACCGATCCGGATCAGCGAGTCGGAGTTCACCGATGCGGGCGGTTTCATCAATC
>CAZIIP010000084.1:0-11118 GCA_964539455.1 uncultured Rhodothermales bacterium | reverse complement strand
CCCATACTTCTCGCGTGAAACTAAGCCGACACCCGGTTGCATCCAAGTGGATATTGAACGGCATACAGGTTCGCGCGCGGTAAAATGCCATCTAAGGCGCCTTGTCTATATCCGCAGCGAACCGAAACGGCCCCACAGAGGAAAAAGGGCGCAGCATCCAAAACGGCGCCAGGTGTTTGCTCAGCCAAGTTCCCTTTCAACCCGGATGAACGCTATTTCAGCAGCGCGATCCGTTGCGTCCCACGAATCCGTTCACCCGTCAAACGTACCATATACAGGCCACCAGACAATCCGGCACCGTCGATGCGTACGACTACGGATTTGTTTGCCGCAGGCGTACCGTCATAGAGCACGCGAGGGGGACGTCCAAGGCCATCCAAAAGTGTCATCTTAACGGGCTTCGATTCCTGTACCACGAATCGGATTTCCGTGCCGGGGATGAAAGGATTGGGATAGGCAGGATCCAGCACAAATGATTCCGCCAAACCAATTGTCACTTCGATGACTGGACTGTACGATTCGGTGCCGTGTTCAGTCCATTCCGCTACACCACATACTTGATCACGACAAATCCTCCGATCAACAAAATGACAAAGGCTACCGACAGCCACTCAAGGTACTTGTCGATGAATGCTTTGATCGGGGCGCCGAAGAAAAAGAAGAGGCCCGCCACGAGAAAAAACCTGGCCGCACGGCTAAAAAGTGATGCGACAAAAAAGGTGGCCAGATTGATCTCGAATACGCCCGCCGAAATCGTGACGACTTTATAGGGCAACGGTGTGAATCCGGCGATGAATACGGCGATGAAATTGTATTGATCGTACAGTACCTGCACACGCTCAAATGCGTCCACCGTGAATCCCGGAACGACGTCAAAAAAGAACTGCGCCAGTCCGCTGTATACCGTCAGCCCACCCGCAACAGGCGTGTACCAGGCCCAATACCCCAGTGCATATCCCACAAGCCCGCCGGCTACCGAACCGACGGTGGTCAACATCGCAAAACGGAGTGAGCGACGATATGCGCCCACGCACATCGCAATGAGCAGCACGTCGACCGGGATCGGGAAGAAGATCGACTCGCAGACTGCCAGAGTAACGAGCGCCGGGATCGCATACGGTTTTTCCGCCAGCGCTTCAACCCAGTCATTTATCCGGCGTACCCAGCCGAAAAGGCCGGAATACCTCGGCCTGTCTGCTGGGATTGTGGCAGAATTTGGCATCTCGGAATCAGTCACCGACGATATGGTTTCGTTCAACGTTCAAGGTTCAACAATTGGGAGGTATGTGATTCGAAAGTCGAACGCGAAACCACCTGCATCTTCAAAACGAGACGATAACACTTCGCACCGTAGAGGGAAGCTATGAACGGTTGAGACATGAATCATGCCTGGAATACGTTGAACGCTACCCGCCACTCACCAACGGCACGAATCGAAATTGCATAGACTTTTTATACTCGTACGCGTCGATCCCGGTTCTGGTCACATGGACCATTGTCTGCCCTTCTTCGCCGCCAACCGGTACAATCAGACGGCCTCCCCGCCTTTCGTCGTCCGGTATGCGCAATTGTTCCAATAGATCTTCCGGTACCGCAGCAGCTGCGGCCGTCACGACAATCCCGTCGAAAGGTGCTGCCTCCGGCCAACCACGTGTGCCATCGCCCAACCTGCTGTTTACCATGCAACCTAATTCCGTTAACGTTCTTCGGGCACGGTTTAAGAGCTTGCCATGCCGCTCGATCGTGTAGACCCCAGCGCCGAGTGCAACGAGTACCGCCGCCTGGTATCCACTACCCGTCCCGAT
The DNA here is from genome assembly GCA_964539455.1 of uncultured Rhodothermales bacterium. Lineage (GTDB taxonomy): Bacteria > Bacteroidota > Rhodothermia > Rhodothermales > CAYLXM01 > CAZIIP01. Next base: position 9,313 of record CAZIIP010000084.1, on the reverse strand, counting down.
CTCGAGAATGCGGTCTCCCTCCGACACTTCCAACATGTGCGTCTGGAACGCGACGGTAAAAGGCTGGGAGATGGTTTGTCCGAGACCGATGGGGAGCGCCTCGTCCTTGTATGCACGATGTTGAAGACCCGGACCGACGAATCGGTGCCGCCTGACACGCGCGATAGCCGATAGCACCCGGGCATCGTGGAGCCCTTTTTCGCGGATTTTTTCGACGAGCCGGGCCGCTCTTTTCTCAAATACCGGATCCTGATCAATCATCTGCTGCAGGTGCCAGTGACAAGTCTGACAATCGGGCCGGAGAGAGCGCCTCGGATAGTCGCTCCCGAAACTCATCTTCCGTCAAATTGAATTCTAGCCTTCCATCGTCCGCCACCGAAATGCTGCCGCGCTCCTCCGACACCACGACCACAAACGCATCCGTCTGCTCGGTAAGTCCAACAGCCGCCCGGTGCCTCAAACCCAGATCGGCACTCAACTGCTTGTTCTGGGAGATGGGCAAGATGCAGCGGGCCGCTGCAATTTGACGATCGACGATGACTACCGCGCCGTCATGCAACGGCGTGTTGGGATAAAACACCTGCGTAAGCAGCTCGCGCGAGACGGGCGCATTCAGCACCGTGCCAGTCTCTACGTAGGTCCGCAATCCGGCCACGCGCGCAAATGCAATCAATGCCCCCATCCTCCTGCGGCTCATATCACGGACCGCCGCCACGATCGCCTCGACCATCTTCTCATGTTCGGTGCTTTTCATAAACCGGCGGATCAACGGATTGCGACCAATAACGAGCAGCACCCTGCGGATCTCCGGTTGGAAAAGGATGATGATGGCCAGAACGAAAACCTCTCCAACCGTACTGAAAACGGATCGGAGTACGGTCATGTTGAGTGCCGAAACCAGTACGTCCAACAAGTAGAGAACCGCAACACCCAGGAAAATTTGAACTGCGATGGTGCCCCGCATCAACCGGTACAACTGATACAGCACATACGCCACTACAACAATCTCAACGAGATCGATCAGGCGAATGGGTATGAAGAAGAGCTCCAATGCTGTGTACCCGTAAGTCGAAGGTTCGGCGTATCTAATGGGTTACCGGGACCGACGAAAAAAGTTTTATCTATCCGGTCGTGAAGCCTTTTGAATCCGATACAACACCTTGAGAAACTCAAAAGTGGGTCTCACGTCATGGCATCTGACGATCATGGCGCCACGCATGACCGCTACTGCGGTCGCTCCAAGCGAGCCATAGAGCCGCGATTCCACCGGGACCGGTTTGTCGCCGTGCGAGAGAACCGCGCCTATGGTACTTTTGCGGGAGATGCCGATAAGTACGGGAAAACCCATCGCCACAAATCGGTCTGTCGCCCCTGCAAGACGCAGGTTGTCTTCGGTGGATTTTCCAAAACCGAATCCCGGATCCAGAACGATTTGTGTGGCGCCCGAATGAGTCGCCTGCTCCGCCGAGCGACCAAGTGCACGGGCGACCTCATTTACCACGCCTGCATATTGCCGTTCGTGTGGCATTTTGCCGGGATCACCGACCGAATGCATTAGAACCAGCGGCACATCATATTCGGCGGCCAGCCGCCCCATACCCGAATCATGCCTGAGCCCCGTAATGTCATTGAGCATGGAGGCCCCGGCTGCCAGGGCTTCACGCGCCGTCGCCGATTTGTAGGTGTCCACGGAAATGACGGCCTGCGGCCTTCGCCGGTGAAGCTCGGTAATAACGGGTATGATTCGCGCGCATTCCTCGTCTACAGACAATGCCCGTGCACCGCTGCCATAAGTCTTCCCACGCGGCCGCGACGACTCCCCTCCGATATCGATGATTGCGGCTCCTTCATCCAGCATCCGCTCCGCGTGTTGCGCGGCATCTGCCGTCTCCAGAAACTTTCCTCCGTCTGAAAACGAGTCCGGCGTCACGTTGAGCACACCCATTACGTGTGCAGGACCGCTTCCGCGACGGCAATCGATTTCAACGCCGCGGCATCTCAGGACTGCGGAGGTTGCCGAACGAGAATCAACCATAAGAGTATATTTTGAAATCCGGTAAATGCGCCGATGGAGTCGGCTCCGTAAGCCACCGCGCCGTGCCCAAAATAGGAAAACCAGCCGATGCCTGGTCTGCTTTCAACCCTCATCAGCCGATTTCCTGGTAGCCCCCTGCGGGCCGTGGATACCTTCCCGTCGTTCCCGGAAGAAACCCAGCGGCGTACCCTTCGCTACCTGCTGGAGAGAGCGAAGGATACCGAATGGGGCAAAAGATATGGATTCGGCAGTATCCTCGCGGCATCGGACATCATCGAGGCATTCCGGGAGCGGGTACCGCTTCATCCGTTTGACGCATTTCGAGAGGATGTGGAACGCATTCGCGATGGTGAACCGGACATCCTCTGGCCGGGCAACATCTTTCAATTCGCCGTATCGAGCGGCACGACCTCCTCCGGACGTATCGTGCCGGTGAGCCCGGAAACCTTACGCAGCAACGTCGCATTCAGCCTCGCCATCGGCCTGGACTACGTCCGGCGCTCCGGCCGTTACAGCACGTTGTTCGGAAAGCAGCTCACATTGCCCAGCTGGATCGAAGATGACCGGCAGCCCAACTCCCGTATCGGCCAGATCAGCGCCGTTCTTTCGGAGACCGCACCATTTATAGCAAGAACATACTGGCGTGCGGTGCCGGACGAGCTCGCAAACATCGAGGATTGGCAGGAAAAGATGGCGGCTATTGCTGAAGTGGTGGTCGATCAGGACATACGGCTCGTCGTTTTCGCCCCGAGCTGGGGGCACACCCTGTTCACCGAGGTCATCAAGGCGTACAACCGGCGGCATGCCGAGCCGGTCTCTTCGATCGGCGAAATCTGGCCAAACCTTTCAGTGATTATTACCGGTGCCGTTGCGCTCAGCAGCTATCGTGAACAACTCGAGCACCTCATCCGGATGTCTTCTGTCGATTTTGTCGAGTCTTATGGAGCCTCCGAGGGCTTTTTTGCCTTCCAGACGAATCTCGATGACCCCGCCATGCTGCTTCATCTCGATAACGGCCTTTTTCTGGAGTTTGTCAAACAGGAGGAATTGTCGGATGAAAATCCGAGACGGTATGCCATTCACGAAGTGGAAACCGATGTCCGGTATGCGCTCGTTCTGTCCTCGAACAGCGGCTTGTGGACCTATCCGGTAGGTGATGTCATAAAATTCACCGGTCTGAAACCTCACAAAATCGTTGTTGCCGGACGCACGGCGGAGATGCTCGACATGTACGGTGAGGCAACGTACGGTGACGAAGCGAACAAGGCGCTTCTTGCCGCATGCCGTAAGACCGGCGCATCGGTATTGCACTACCATATCACCCACAAACCCTCGGGTCCGGATGATATGCCTGCGCATCAATGGCTCGTCGAGTTCGAACGCCGTCCCGCGGACATGGAGGTTTTTGTCGAACAGATCGACACCTTTTTAAAGCACGCCGGACACCACTATCTGGACCGGCGGGAATGTCTCGCCTTTGATCGCCCGGAGATTCTCCCGCTTCCGCACGGAACCTTCCACCGGTGGCTCGAATCTACCGGAAAGCGCGTAACAATGCAGTCTAAAGTCCCACGTATGTCTGAGGACCGCTCCGTTGCCGAAGCCGTCCTGGCTGTGGCAAACCGGTCGTAGTGCATTGATTACGGTGCGGTAAAAAGACCGTTACGACAGACCATTCATCATGTTGAAACGAGTGAAAGCGATCTGGGGAAAGCTGCGGGCCAACCGTTTCCTTTCCTTTGCCATCGATCTGGCGATCTTCCTGCCGGTGCTCCTGGGAATCATGGCCTGGCAGGAACGCAACATGCTTCCTGCCAATGGAAACACGGATGCACCTGTCTATTCGCTAACCTCTCTCGATGGTCGGGAATTCCAGCTTGGCCGTCCGACGGGAAAGCAAACGCTTGTGTACTTCTTCGCCCCGTGGTGCGGCGTTTGTCATGCATCCATCGACAATGTGGAAGACATCCGGCGCAAGAAGCGCATGAACGAACTTGATGTTTACATCGTGGCGCTTGACTGGTCCAGTCGCGCACGCGTCGAACGTTTTGTTGCCGAACACGAACTCACCGTACCGGTGTTGCTCGGAACGGAGGCGGTCGGGCAGGCCTATCGCGTCGATGCGTTTCCGAGTTACTACGTGCTGGACGGAGATGGGAAAGTAATCGCCCGTTCCCGCGGCTACTCAACGGAGATCGGGATGCGGCTACGGTTGTAGGCCTTTCGATCGACGTCCAGCAGCCGGATCCGGGGCAGGCCGGAGTTCAGCACATGCGATTCATTATTTGTGGCATCAGAATGCAAAAGCGGAATACGGATTTCTGGCCGTTTCCGCACACATTCTCGTTCACGGCACCACAAGATCTCCTTAATCTCTGTGTCTCCGTACGAAAGTAGTGGACGCCCACGGAGGCCGGGAGGTCGCCAGTCCTTCTCTGTCCGGAATCCGTCCTATGAGGCTGTCAAACGTTAAACGTAAGTTCTCTATTTACCATATATCTGTCACAACGCTGGTCGCACGTAAATTCAATATTAACAAAGGAGGTGTTTTTTCAAGTCCGACAAACTCCTAGTACACAAACTCATCCACATCGTATACCGCCACTTTTACACCCGCCGCGAGATCGAGGCCACGCCTGACGGCGGCTGCTTGTTGCTGTCCCTCCGCATGTGAGAGAGGTTTCAGACCGGTTTCGTACGCGATGCGCGCATATTCGGAGTCCTTGTCTTCCCGAAATGGAGAAAGGTAGACGAGGTCTCCCGGTCCGAGCGGAAGACCATTAAGCACCTTAACACTATCGCGGACATGCTCGTGCGCATAGTCTCGACCGCCGATGCCCGTCATGACAATTACCCCGACGTTTACGCCACCTGCTTTGGCATTCTGGACCGTTTCGAGAACCTGTTCCGGTTTACTCGGCTTCCTCAGAAAATCGAGTAGCGGAACATGTCCCGACTCCATCCCGATGTAGATGCGCTTCAGGTGGCACTGACGGAGCGCGGCGAACTCTTCTGCCGGTTTGGGATCTGCGGTGAAGGCATCCATAAAGGAATAGATACCGATCTTGCCGAATGGATTCGCTTTTTGCCACGCGACAAGTCGGCGGCCCGTGAGTGATTCGGGAGCGAACGCGAATGACCTCTCAAGCACGGAAAACAGGTCGATCAGCCTCCGTTGAGAGGCGACAAGGGCATTTGCATCGGCAAGAAATACGGTCCGTCTCAGCGGCGCGCTTCTGCCGATAAACGCGATTACCCGATCAACGTGCAGCTGAAATTCGTCCGGGTTCTTCACCCGAAAAGGCGTTCCGCGATAGAATTGACAAAACGTGCAACGGTTGTAGTGACAGCCTTCCGAAGCCTGTACCACGACGGCCATGTACTGATCGGGCGGCAAAATGCCGATCGGTTTGTATGCCTCGTTGAAGCGTTCGGCATCGGCCGCGTAGCGCTCTTGGTCCCATGAGGCGCCCAACATCAATCTACGCCGGATGGCATCCGGAGCGTCAGCCGGCAATTCGTCAATGACCGCCTTGAGGTGCCGGTTGACCTGCCACAACAGGGCGTCACGTTCATCGGGTGGTAACGTCACATTGTTTCTTCGACCGCCATCGTGCCACTTGCGGACGAGCCTGTGGTTTTGTCCCCGCTTGTGGACGTAATCCTCGATTGTAGCCGTGAGCAACCGTCCTTCACCATCGAATGTGACGGCCACCTCGTCTCCGACGGCCACTGCACACGAACCCGCGCGCGCACTGATGCGGACAGGCTCTGCGGCAAGATTTGATGCGAAGGAATACCTCAACGTCGAAAATGGGACTGTTGAACCGGGGTCGTCCAACGTTCAAAATTCAGCGAAGAATGCCGAACTTTCCGAATATCCCGAGCAAAGCGAGGGACAACGAATACGCGAAACATATCCGGAACGAGGTGAGGTATAGACCCCAAGTTTACTCCTCGTCGGACGATGCGCTCATCTCTCCCGGATCCGAACATTCCTGAACCAGACCGGATCGCCATGATCCTGCAATGCGATGTGGCCTTCCCCGGCGGTCGCATAGCCGGGAAAATCGGCGAATTTTGACGTCGCAACCTGCGCGTTCCAGACGGCACTGTCTATTTCATATTCGACCACTTTCTCACCGTTTAGCCAGTGTTCGACCTGGTTGCCGTCGACGACCAGACGCGCGGAATTCCATTCACCCGCCGGCTTGGTATTGTCGACGGACGGTGCCTGCAACGCATAGTTCGCTCCCGCCCATCGATCCGGTCCATTTTCCGCATCGGGATGGCATGTATTATCGAGCACCTGCATTTCCGGACCGGTGTCAAACGTGTTGTTCCAACGCTCGGCCTCTTCGACATCGAACATGATGCCGCTGTTGCCGCACTCCCCGATTTTCCATTCTAATTCGAGTATGAAATTGTCGTAGACACGATCGGTTATGAGGTCACCGCGGTCCGGGTCCCCGGGCGCGCAATGCAGCGCTCCGTCGTCGATACTCCAGACACCCGGCACGTCGTCCCGTTTGAAGCCACGCCACCCGTGAAAGCTTTCTCCGTCAAAGAGTGCCGTCCATTCTCTTTCTTTCGTCCCCTCCTCCGAGATCTCTGCACCGATTTCTATCGGCTCATAGTCCTTGAAAAGTGACAGTTCCGCCTGTTCGACTGCCGACCGGTACGCCGCCCAGTCACCGTCGAAGAATGCATTTACCTCCTCAATCAACTCCTGCGTTGCCGCCTCCGCTTTCGCCATCGAACGCTCCTCGGCCTGGCCGGGCGCATCGAAGCTACCGGTGATATAGGAGGATGCCGTGAACACTTGCATCATAATCGTATTCGGGTCACGTCTGATTCCCTGCACTTCTTTGCCCCTCACGCGTTCATTGAATGCCTGCAATCTTTTTAGCAGTGCGCCCCCCATTTTCTTGAGTTCCTTTGCCGTCTCATCCGATCGGTCACCGAGTTGCTTATTCACCATCTCGACGGTCGACTTGACTTCCATCAGGCGTTCCAGCGCCTTCCCGCCGGCAGTAACCAAGGCAGCCCATTCGTCATAAAGCGCCTCGCGCGCTTTGATGTCCTCCGCCCGATATTCGACGCGCGGATCCATGTGGACGACTACGCGAGTAGAATCCTTGTGGTCACCGTAGGTTACCCGGACACTGTACGTCCCGGGTATGACGTTCGGACCGGCGGGCTCCCCACGTTGATCGCCCCCCATATAGCGGCGCATCTCCTCGGTCATCGGCATGCGCACGCCCTTTCTCCTGAGTCCCCAGGTCGTTCGGTTTACGCCACTTTTCGCCGATCGCTTCAGCGTACGAATAACCTCACCTTCCGTGTCGATGATTTCAATCGTGACCTCTTCCTCCTCTCGAGCCGGCGTTCCGGGACGGTTTCCTCCGCCACCCATTGCCGCCAACCGGGCACGCAGTGCTGCTCGCTGATCGGACATCTCATCCGGATCGTCATCCTGTTCCGGAGCGGCGTCTTCCGACTCTTTTGCCGCCTCCTCGTTGATCGAGAACGTGATGAGCGCACCCAACGGTCGTGTTTCACCGAAAAACTCGCCATGAGCGGCAAACCGGGTTCCGCTGGATTGACCGGTCAGTGCAATGTAGGCGTCCGGCGCCGGATAGACGGCAAGCGGCTGCTCAAGTATTCCCAGGCCCTCGATCGCCATGGTCCGCAGGGGGCGGATGTCGTCCAGCACATAGGCCGAGCGTCCGAATGTACCGATGACCAGATCGTGTTCACGAGGATGAATGACGAGATCCATCGTGGACACGGTTGGGAATCCGTTTGTCCATTTGGTCCACGTGTCGGCCCCGTCGACGCTGACATATAGCCCGAATTCCGTGCCAAGAAAAATCAGATTCGGCTCCACCGGGTCCTGAGCAACTGCAAGTGCATACCCAAACACGTCCTCATCCTCAACCAACCTGGACCATGTAGCACCGAAATCGTCCGTGTGAAAGACATAGGGCTCCCAGTTGTCACGACGGTGGTCGTCGAACACGACAAAGGCTTCTCCCGCATCGTATGTCGAGACCCGTATCTGCGTAACCCACGCCCCCTCCACTCCATCCGCCACCGCGACGATACCGTCTACAACGTTCGACCAGCTTTCACCGCCGTTTAGGGTAAGCTGGACATTCCCATCATCGGTACCTACCCAGATGACGCCTTCCTGAACCGGACTTGGCGCTACGGAGACGATCGTAGTGAAGTTTTCGGCGTTCGTCACATCGTACGTTAACCCGCCGCTGTCCAACTGTTTCTGTTTTTCCGGGTCATTTGTTGTCAGATCGGGAGAGATGATTTCCCAGGTTTCGCCCCTGTCCGTGCTTTTGTGCAGAAATTGGCTGCCGTAGTAAATGGTGGCGTCGTCAAACGGATCGTGGGCGATACCGGCGTTCCAGTTAAAGCGGAGAAAAGTGGTATCCGGGTGGGTAGGTTTGATGCCCTTGACCGATCCGGTTTCCAGATCACTGCGATAGAGATTGCCACCTTGCGACATCGCATAGACGTAGCGGTCGTTTGATCGGTCGGGCACCACATCGAATCCGTCTCCAAACGCCACTTCTTTCCAGTAGTGGTTCTTGATGCCTCCCGCGCGCCACACCTGACTTGGTCCGTGCCAGGATCCGTTGTCCTGGAGCCCACCCATCACGTTGTATGGAACGGCCATATCGACGTTGATGTGGTAAAACTGGGCGAGCGGCAGATTCTCGACGAACCGCCACGATTCGCCGCGGTCCCGTGAGATGTATAGACCGCCATCGTTTCCGTTGTATATAAGGTCGGGATTGTCGGCGCTTTGCCACCAGGCGTGATGATCCGGATGAACCACATTGTAGCCACCGGTCAGCCCACGAAACGTCTTGCCGCCATCCTCACTGACCTCCAGACTGGAGTGCAGATTGTACACGCGGTTGTGGTCCCTGGAGTCGACGTGAATCTCATGGTAATAAAATGGCCGACCTCCAATCCCTTCGTCGGCAATCTGACGAAATGAGAAACCGCCGTCTTCGGAGCGGTAGAGCGCATTCTTTTCCGCTTCAACAAGCGCGTAGATGACCTCCGGATCGGACGGCGAAATACTCAGTCCAATCCTGCCGAGTTCACCTTTGGGCAGTCCGTCCTCTTCGGTCCTTTCTTTCCAGGTTTCGCCCCCGTCGTGCGTCACATGCAGCCCGGAGCCCTCTCCTCCCGACTTGAAAAACCATGGCCAACGCCTGAATTCCCACATCGCCACAATCAGCTTGTCCGGAT
>CAZIIP010000083.1:0-11157 GCA_964539455.1 uncultured Rhodothermales bacterium | reverse complement strand
ACCTCATCTATCGATGCCTTTGCCAGGCTTTCGAGTGACGGGAACCGCGACATGAATCTCTCAAAGTATGCACGCGCCTGATCGACCCTCGTCTGTTGGAGCATGCTTTCCGAAATCCATATGGCATAGGGTGTATTCAGAGAGCGCCAAGGTAGGGTGCGTGCGTTATGACGGTACCACGCGCGGAGATCCGATGCGCAGCGGAAACGTATATCAGCTATTTGTGAGGAGTGGACAGGTGACATCCGGAAAAAGTCTGATAAGTGCACGCACACACGCCGGAACGCGTGAATTGCACAGCCGTTCTGATACAAACGTCCTGCCGGCAAAACCGCGTTACGCGCAGATTGATCCGGTCCGATTTTTAAGCAACTCATGCATGCTGAGTCGTTTCCTGATCGCTTTGGCTGTGTTTTTATCGGCACAAGGGCGTGAGATTTTGTGGGCACAGGTTGTGGCGCCTGACGATGCATCCGTGGCAGCCGCAGATGATGCGCATCGCTGGCGCCTGGCGATTGGAGAATCCGAACCTCTTGAACGCCTCGATGAGAGACGTCTGCCTGACAGCCTGGAGCATGTGGTGTCCGACCTGCTGCACCGGCTACAGGTTGAGGGCTATCTGGATGCGCGCATCGACTCCGTCTCCTCCCATGCAGATAGCCTTACCGTGCTGTACGCGTCTTCCGGGTCCCTTTACCGCATTCGGACCCTGAAGGTAGAAGGTGCACGGAAGATATCGCCGCAAGATATCAAGCTGGGGATGCGGACGCAGGAGGGAGCACCGCTCAATATGGAGGTATTGGAAGCGGATATCGAGGAACTGCTCGATGCGTACGATCGATTGGGCTTGCTGACTGCCGAGGCGAAAATTCGGGCAGTTACGCCGTTCAGAGAGAAAGGGGAGGCCGGCATCGACCTGACGATTGTGGTGGATGAGGGCCGGCAACCGGTACTGTCCGAGGTACGCGCGGTCGGCGCACGCCGTACCAGGAGCGCGTTTGTAGCTCGCAAGGCGGAGCTCGATGTCGGTAATCCGGTGTCTCATTTTCAACCGGATGTACTTCGAAACGAACTCGAAGGGACCGGTTTGTTTGAGTCGGTCGAGCAGCCGTCGATGCTGATCACCGAGACTGGGGAGGCGGTGTTGGTTGTCGCGCTCGAGGAGGGTCCCCCGGGCAATTTCGATGCCGTATTGGGATATCTACCGGCTACCGGCCCGGAAGGCAATGGATCGATAATCGGGAACGTGGATGTCTCACTCCGCCACCTTTTCGGATTAGGGCGTTCATTTGCGTTCAAATTCAACCGGCTTCCCGCTCGTGTGACGAGAGTATCCTTTTCGGGCGAGGATCCTCACATTGCAGGCCGGCCCGTGCGAGGCGCTGTCGCATTTGACGGTTATCAACGTGACTCAACGTTCACGCGGCAGCAATGGAACGCGGAAGCCGGCTACGAGATTGTCAGAGGTGTGGAGTTGTTTGCAACGCTGAGCCGGGAACGGACGAGGCCCGGTGTCGACAGCCTCATCAATGTACCCCGATCGAACGCTTGGTTTGCCGGGCTGGGCTTCTCAGTTGACAAACTGGACAATCCCCGAAATCCGAGAAGCGGCTGGTCACTCACCGCCAATTTTGCGCGGGGAAGAAAGGCCCGAAAGCTTTCCGGAATGTCCACAGATCAGACAACGGCGTCCGGTGAAGCAGTACTGCGGCAGAAACGTCTGATGGTTGATACGCGGGTTTTTGTGCCCTTGCGTGGACGCCAGACCGTGTTGGTAGCCATGGAAAGCGCCTTGTTGGAAAGCGGTGTGTATGACGAAAGCGATCTGTTCAGACTAGGCGGTGCAAATAGTTTGAGAGGTTACAATGAAGAACAGTTTATCGGTAATGTGGCGGGAAGAGGGACCGTGGAGTGGCGCTACTTGCTCGATCCGACTTCGTTCATTTTTGCTTTTTTTGATCTTGGCTTTCTCGGCAAACCCGCTGCAGCAGAAACGCTCCAGACACTTGGTACGGCGCCGGCTGAAGTCGACCGATGGGCGCTCCACCCCGGTTACGGTCTCGGCATCCGGTTCGGTACCAATGCGGGATTGTTTTCGGTGAGTCTTGCGTTGAATCCCGAAGACGGTCTCGGAACGAAAGTGCACGTGGGCATTTCATTGGGTCTCTAGCCCCACCCGAACCAACCCGCCACTTGATGACCGGCCGTCATATTACCCGGTTTTTTGCTTTTCCCGAGAGCGTATCGGGCGACGTAATTAATCTTCCCTCGGATGAAGCGCGGCACGCAATTCAGGTACTGCGCATGGACACGGGTGACCGCATTGAGGTCGTCGACGGAAACGGAACGCTGTATAACGGTGTGATCGAACGGGCGGACACGCGCCAAACAATTGTTCGCGTGTTGGACCGGCATAACGGAGTCGGGGAACCTTCCGTTCGCCTCTGGATGGGTTTGCCACTTCTGAAACAGCCATCCCGGCAGGAATTTCTCGTCGAAAAATGCACCGAACTCGGCGTTCACGCATTTTTGCCGTTCTCGTCGGCCTACACGGAGGGCCGTCGGCTCAAGACCGGCAGGTTGCGGCGTATCAGCATCGCGGCCATGAAGCAGTCAGGACGCTCGCGGCTGCCACGGATCGAAGAGACCCAGCCGTTCGAGCAACTCATCGCTTGGCGGAGAGCCGAACACAACGTTTCGAGAATAATTTGTCATGAGTCGGCCGACTCCGATAGTTGCCCGTTTCCGCACACAATCCGGAAAGCCGAACCGGCGGACGTGCTGGTGCTTGTGGGACCCGAGGGAGGATTTGCCGACGAAGAAATTGCGGCAGCCAAAGCCGCAGGATTCTTTGTTCTTTTTCTCGGCCAACGCCGTCTGCGATCGGAGACCGCCGGAGTTGCGGTTGCGGCACTTCTGGCGGATCGTCTCGAACGGTAATAAGTATAGGGCTCTTCACAACATGTTATACGCCATGGATCTGGAAGAAAAAACACTGTCGACGAGACCGGTCTATTCCGGCAAGCTGCTCGATGTACATCGCGACGAGGTGCTCTTGAGCAATGGCCGGGCATCGGTTCGTGAGTGGATCCGCCATTACGGCGCAGCAGCCGTGGTTCCGGTCTTTCCTGACGGTACAACCCTCCTCGTGCGGCAATATCGCTATCCGGCTAGACGCACGTTCCTGGAGGTCCCGGCAGGCAAACTCGATCACTCCGATGACGATCCACTACAGGTAGCCATGCGCGAGTTGGAGGAAGAGACCGGCTGGAATGGTGGAGCCTGGAACAAACTGGGTGCCTTCTATCCGTGTATCGGATACAGCAGCGAGGTGATTCACTTTTTTCTGGCGACGGAACTGACACCGGGCAAGCGCGATACGGATGACGGTGAAATACTGGAGACCATACGGCTCGAATTTGACGAAGCCCTCGAAATGGCATTGAATGGCCGCCTCGACGACATGAAAACCGTGCTCGCTTTGCGGTTCGCAAACGACGTGCGCGCGAGGTGTCCATGAGCGATTGGACAAACTTGTAGGCAATGCGTACTTTAATAAACTATAGAAATTTGCAGTAACATGTTTGAGCAGCGATGATATATGCTTTGATCATAGTCGTGATAGCCATCATTGGTTTGCTGATGATGGGAGCCGTCTTGCTTCAGAGCGGCAAGGGTGGAGGATTGGCCGGGATTGCCTCCGGTGGAGCGACAACGCAATTGCTCGGATCGAGGCAGGCGCCCGACTTTCTGGAGAAAGCCACGTGGGTGCTGGCCACGGCCTTCATTGTGCTCTGCGTGCTTTCCAACTTTTTCGTAGGAGTAGGGGAGGTGCCGGACAGTGTACTTCAGGAGCAAACGGAGCAGGCGCCCATTCAGTCTCCTATTGTGCCCCCGCAACCTTCCGGACAGGAATCCGGCGAGGCACCCGGCGATGGCCAGTAGTCGAGCGAAATAAAGCATAAGAAAAGGCAACGCATGAGAAACGTGCGTTGCCTTTTTGATAAAGGCAGAAGGCGCCGGTCTGTAAGCCGAATTCTGTCTTCGCCCGTTTCTGCCGCAGAACGAACGATGGACCGCCATTTATCTGGGACCGCCGTCACCGGCGGCCTCGAGCGGCCTACCCGCCCCACCTGCGGACCACAGGTGATGGGAAAACCCATCAGGGGCTGCGCGACCTTGCACCGCGTGAGGTTTGCCTGGCCGTCGACGTCACCGCCAACGCCGGTGGGCTCTTACCCCACCGTTTCACCCTTGGTCTCTTCCGCACTGCCGACCAACCAACGGCCGGAGCAGGTAGAGGCCGGTATGCTTTCTGTTGCACTTGCTGTCTCCGGCAGCAGCCGGAGCCTTCCTGTTAGGAAGCACGCTGTCCTCTGGTGTTCGGACTTTCCTCATCGCACCGCTTAGCACGGGCGACGCGGCGGTCCGACCGGCGCCGAAACTCTAACGCGCGATTCAGGAGTCGAGTTCTTTGACGGTTTCGTCAACCAGTGATTGGTCGACGATAATGCGACCCGTGTGTTCACACACGACGATTCGATTCTGCTGACGGATCTCGACCTGGCGTTGCGGTGGAACGGCAAAACCGGCGGCGGCACCGCGGTCGAGCGCGACGACCGCTCGGCCGTCCCTTAGCCGCTTACGCAACCGACTGTATGCGTTCAAATACCGTGGCTCGACCTTCGATGCGGCTTCCTCCTTGCGTTCGAGCAACATGGCCTGCTCATTCTGCGTGTCGTCGATCACGACACGCAATTCCTCCTTTTTTTCGACGATCAAATCGTCAAGTTCGGAAAGGCGCTTGGTCGACTCTTCGATTGCCTCGACATTCCCTCCGGCACGTTCGTCAAGTTCAATGATCAAGGCATTCATCTCCTCGATACGCTGCCGTTGGGCTTCGATCTCCTTCGTCAGCGCGTCATATTCCCGGTTGTTCCGTACCTGCAGTTGCTGTTCCTCATAGCGCTTGATGGCCGCTTCGCTCTCCTCGATGGCCGTTGCTGCGCGTCGTTTTTCAACTTCGCCCTGAACCTCTTCCTGCTTAAACTTTTCAATACGGGTTTCAAGGCCGGCCTTCTCGTCCTCAAGATCCTGGATATAATCAGGCAAATCCCCACGAAGTTGTTCGATCTGGTCGATTCTGCTGTCCAGATTCTGAAGATGAATGAGCGCCTTCAGTTGCTCATGCACGTTGTGGTCGGTACTCATGTGGCAACGGGTGTTTGAAGATCATTAGCGTGCAAACACATGGTACTCAGAATTGCCTATGAGGTTCGATCGTTGCCGGGGCTTTATTTGTGTTTTTCATGATTGTTGACGAACACCCTCATGGGAGAGGTCCGGCTGCGGGTTTGTTGCCAATCGACCTCGGGGAACCAGTTCGACAGTCGGTCCACCAGCAGTGCTTCCGCGCATGCCTCCGTTTCATAGTGTCCGGCATCGACGAGGGCCATTCGGAGCCTTCCGGATGCATTGAGAGGCTCAAAAAAGGAGTGATAGGTAATATCTGCGGTAACGTACGCATCCGCACCGCGTGACATGGCGGTACCGATCAACGAACGCCCGGATCCACCGCAAACGGCTACGCGCTTTACATGGATGTCGTCTGTGCCCGCATACCTGAGGGAGGGAGTCCGCAACACCCTCGTGACGTGGCTGAGGAAGTCGCTCAAGGCAAGTCCGGGACGCAACCGCCCGACGACACCCAAAGCAGCATCTCGAGATGCATTTTGAAGGGAATAGACATCGTATGCAACCTCTTCATAGGGGTGAGTCGCTTCAAGCGCCTTGATTGCACGAGACAATAGGGGCGATTCCACTTCTACTTCCAGACGCACCTCATCGACATGTTCCAGTCCTCCTCCGGCGGTTCCAATAGCAGGAGATGAATCTGCGCCGGGACGAAAAAAGCCCGTACCGCGTGATTCATAAGCACATGAATCGTAGTTGCCGATTTTTCCGGCACCGGCTTCGGCAAGCGCGGAGCGGACGGCGTCGGCGTTTTCGGCCGGGACGAACGCGACGAGTTTGCGTGTCCGGCCGGCTTGTCGCTCGAGTGGTTCGACATCGATCAACCCAAGTTGCGACGCAAGCGCATATGACACTCCTCCATTGACGGCATCGAGATTCGTGTGCGCAGCGATGGCCGCACAGTCTGAACGCAGGAGCCGATAGACGAGGGCACTGCCGGGATCGTCGGCGCGTACGGAGCGAATCGGCTTGAAAATCGGTGGATGGTGGGTCACGACGAGTTCCGCGGAGAGGTCGTGCGCCTCGTCGATAACCTCGCTGGTAAGATCGAGCGCAACGAGGCCCGTCGTAACCGGTTTGGCCGGGTCGCCGGCCAGAAGGCCCACATTGTCATAGTCCTGCGCGAAGGCAGGTGGGGCAAAATCGTGCAGGCGTCCGAGAATCTCTCCAACAGTACTCATTGATCTACTACCTCGGTTCGTTTTGCGAGTTCGATTCCTTCGGCCTCATTGACCCAGAACAGCAATATGCCGCCGATCAGGAAGAGTGCCAGTACCGCTACGATGCCGGCCCGTTGCGTTCCGAACTGGGAGGTCAGCACGCCGAAAAGGAAAGGTCCAAGGAAAGCAGTAGCCTTTCCGCTGAATGCATAAAATCCGAAGAACTCATTCTCCTTTTTCGGTGGCACGAAACGGCCCAGAAGGGAACGGGAGGCAGACTGATTGGGTCCGGCAAAAATGCCGATGCCGGCTCCTACGATCCAGAGCAGCGTGCGTCCTTCAAACGAGAAGCCCATGAAGGAAACCAGCCGGTCAGGAGCCATCCAGGCGATCAGGCTTGCAAGAGATAGCCCCGCGATGGTAAGAGCGATAGTGCGCTTGCCGCCGATTTTGTCGTCGACAAAGCCGAACAGCCATGCCCCGAGGCCTGCAAAAACGTTGGTTACAATTCCGAAAACCATCACTTCATCGAAAGAAAAATCAAATACGAGTCCCACATAGATGCCGCCCATGGCAAAGATGGTCACGAGACCGTCGTTATACACCAGCCGGGCGATCAGCAACCGCACGATCTGGCGGTATTTGCGAATCTCCGCGAAGGTACCCATTAGCTGCTTGAAGCCCGCCGTAAGCACGTTCGTCCCTTTGGGTGAAATTGCGGATCGGTCTTCCTTGAGAACCAGGAATGTGGGAATGCTGAACAGTGCAAACCAGACGGCAACAAGCAGATTGGTGGCCCGAATATTGGCCGACCCCTCGGTCGAGAAACCCAATACGGGGGCCTCGGGCCAGACCAATCCGACCAGGGCGACAGCGAGGCAGAGCAGGCCGCCGAGGTAGCCGAGCGCCCATCCATAGCCGGAAACGCGTCCGATCATTCCCGGTGGCGCGATGTCAGGCAAAAAGGCATTGTAGAACACACCTCCCATCTCAAAGGCGACGTTGGCCACGACAAACAGAATGAGCGCACGAAAGGTTTGAGGGGCGATGCCCAGTTGCTGTGTCGTCTCATACGGCAGCGCGAAGTGAAGCGCAAAGGTCGAGGCGACGCAAACCACCGTAAAAAACAGCATAAAAGCCTTCCGGTAGCCGCCCCTGTCGGCCAACGCACCCATGATGGGCGACAAAACGGCGACGGCGATAGCGGAAATGGCTACACCGCGGGTCCACCACGCCGTACCCGCAATGTCATCCGCAGCCATTAATTTGGAGAAGAAGTAGGCATAAACGAATGTGACGACCAGGGTCGTAAACGAACTGTTCGCGAAGTCGTACATCGACCATGCAAACACCGTTTTCCTGTCAAGTCTGCCGGTAGCGGGGTTCGTCATTTATTCCAGATGTCCCGATAGACAAAATGAAGGGATCACTTCGCCGAACCTATTCGTGCCGGAGTGGGCGACGGAAGCGCACCGCGAACATACGAAGGGACTTCGTTTGTTTCCCGGCCGGAGGCATAAATTACGTCTCGTGACGAAGCATCGATCGAAGGATCCAGGAATGCATAGCGACGTTTCTTTGGTTCGACGACCAGCCCTCGTAGCTCAGGGGATAGAGCACCGGTTTCCTAAACCGGGTGTCGCAGGTTCGAATCCTGCCGAGGGTACACCCCTTCCCGGGATGCCCGGTCGGGCATCGGCGGGACGGTTTCGCGACCGCTTCCGGCTAAGATCAGGATTTGCACGGAAGATGTTGGCCATGTACCGGGTCTACAATCTCTCAATCTCTCTGTACCGTGTTGGGTGGCTGCAGTGATTGGCATCAATCAGTTCGACGTGCGGCCACAGGCGATCACCAGCACAAATCCCGTGCGAATCTTCCATTGCGCCACGATATCGTATACACGTTTGGCACTTTCGGGATACGCAGGGATACGGACGGCGCACCGTTGCCAATAAAGGCAAGGCTCCTTCAGCGGGGGCGGAATGCACTCTACAGTGAGGGAACTGACGGATAAGCCGACGCCCAGAACCTTCAGAACGGCCTCCTTCACACTCCAGATGATGTTGACACCATGCGATCTGAGGCTCGCAGGCAGGCGCTCGACATAAGTGCGTTCGCGCGACGTGAAAAAGTCACGGGCAAGGCCGCGATGGCGGTCAACTACTTGTTCTATGTCAACGCCGAGCCGGACGTTCTTCATCGTCGTACCTGCTACCAGAGCCTTTTCGCCTGCATGGCTGATTGAGAGTGAATTTACCGGAACAGATCGACCTGGTCGATTTCGCACGGCAGGCTCTCCGGTCGCAAGTCGTTCAATCTCGAGACGGCCAAGGTATTCCGGAGCTGGAGCCAGATTCCCCTTAAGTCGTGCCACAACGCGTTTCGCCGTCCAGCGGCCGATTAACCAATCCTGCCGCCGTTTTTCGGTGAAAAGGTTTTGATAGACGTCAAACTCCCGGGCACAGAGTATTTTGTCCGGCATCGCACCGATGCCGGTTTGCGCTAGCTCCCGCTGGTCGCCGACAAGCCATCTCAACATGACTTCGCTCGGATCTCCTTGTTAGATAAGCACTTTTCCGGGGAGCTGGATGGTGCGGTATCCCCGAAGGGCCACATATGTATTGCCCGATTTATCGACGACGTCCGCATCAAAAGTGTTTTTGATTTTTCCAGGACGCACATGGGCGTAGAGTCTGGCACGTTTCGGTAGGACATCGGGCGGTGCAATCGCCACACGATCAAATCCCGCCGGCAAGGCCATTTGCTCATCTGAGGCGATTTCCAGTACACCTGCCGTTTGATAACAGAGTTCAATCAGTCGCGGTAGGGCAGACAGGACCAGCGATTCAGGGTCGGTATCGGAAGGCAGCTTTGAGGCCAAAAGTCCGAAAGCCTGGTCGTCTTTTACCTGTGCCTTTTCCAGCACCTGGTAAGCGGGGCCATGGAAATACACATCATATATGGAGTCACGTTCGATCTCCAGTCGATCCGGATCAGGTAACGTCACCCTGTGCGACTCCGGCATCGATCGTTTCGCTCCGACCAGCACCCGTGCTGAGAAATGACGCTTTTCCTGAGGTGGCAGATCGGATCCCGGAAGCTGTCGCCTTGACGTCAAAACCGTCTCGACAATATCCTCGCCGTGTTCCACAACCGGTTTTGCATCGATATAGAGCGTTTGCGACTCCATCCGGAAGAACTTGAACGGGCTCTCATACACTACGTCACGCACCGACAAAAGCTCACTGCCGGGGATCGCGGCAAGCGCCGCTTCCGTGAAAAGCTCCACGCCCATTACACCGGGAAGCAGCGGCGTGCCATCAATTGCATGATCGTACAGGAACGGTTGCCTTTTAGGGTCGAGGTCGAAAACGAACGAATAACCGGCATGTAGGCCGCATGAGACGGGTCCCGGCACCAGTGCGTTCTCCGCCGGACGCACGGATGCCTTGGAAAGTGCCGTCAGATCGATGCCTGAATCGGGCGCCCAGTCTTCCACGAGAATTCCCAATGCCCCGCCTACGACGATCTCGCCCTTGAAGGCGCCCACCGTGAGTTCGCGCCTCACCGTGGGAACGCCCGCCTCAGGCGGAAGCATTTCTATGCCCGCCATTTCCATGATCTTCGGTATCGATCCCCGGGTGGCCATTCCGATCCCGCCCCAGGCCGTCCAGTCTATCGCGACTCCACGGGTTTGCGGTCGCCATCTCCGAAGACTGGAGGACAACTTGCAAAGCAGGTCGTTCGCGGCACTGTAATCCGTTTGTCCGGCATTGCCGAACCTGCCGGCCACCGAACTGAAAACGACGACCGCACCAAGCGGGAACTGCTTGAAAGCATGAAGGAGGCTGTAAAGACCGTCGGCCTTAACGTTAAAGACGAGGTCGAACTCGTCAACCGGTTTGACGTCCAGTGGCTTGCTGATTTCGAGACCACCCGCGTGTATCAGCACGTCGACGCCGTCGTGTCGATCCCTTATCTCATTGACTCCCTCACTAACGGCCGCGTGGTCCATCAGGTTCAGGCTCCGGTAATGGGCGGTTCCGCCCGCCGACTCCACCATCTCGATTGCTCTAAGCGCCGCATCACGGCGCTCGACGCCCAGAATGGCCTTGTCGATCTTGACGGGAGTGGGCTTTTCTCCACTTTCCTTCGCTTCCGAGATTAGAAGATCGCGGAGTTTGTCCCGTCCACGCCTGAATGCGGCGATGTGTGGGTCGTTACTGTCCGGCCTGTCGGTCAGATCGAGCAGATAGAACGTAGCCTTACTCGCCCGGGCCAGGTCGCCTACGATTTCGCTCGTAATCCCTCCCGCGGCACCGGTTACGACGATTACGCTATCCGTTCCAAGCGTAAGACCTTTCGAGCCGTCGGCGGCGGGACGATCGACAAAAGAAAGTGAATACCGCCGTCCGTTGTGGTAGCCTGTCTCCACGACGCCGGGATCGCGTAGTGTTTCCTCCATGAGGGCATCGGCAGGCTGAGCTGTCTTTCTACCCGGCGCAAAGTCTACTACTTTCACGGTCACGTCCCGGCGCTCCCGTTTGTATGCCTTGCAAAAGCCGGAAACGGATCCCCCGAGAGGCGCTGACGCTCCTTCTTCGTCATAACCGTGGAATCCGCCCATTCGCGTACCTGCGACCAGGAACGTGCCTGATTCCGCCACCGTGTCATAGAGTTGCCTCATGACGTGTGCGAGGCTTTTTACACGACGATAGGGTTCGGCTTTCCACTCTTTATG
>CAZIIP010000082.1:9494-11213 GCA_964539455.1 uncultured Rhodothermales bacterium | reverse complement strand
GCCGGCACGGGTCTGTTTGTCGTAGTTAACCAGACCTCGGGTTTCGACGACCTGCTGGTTCCGGGTATCGACAACCAGACGCTGGTGATCAAATACTCCCGTTTGTTCAACGTCCTCAGTTAAAATGAACAGGCCCTAATCGGCCCGGCTTTAACGTGACGTCCGGAGCACTTCCGCTTATCCCTCGAGTGGTCTCATCTCGACGTTGCGCAAAAACAATTCCGCACCCTCCGACTGAATCTGTATTCTGCCGCCGGTAAGTGGCACCACCTCTCCATCCACCATGCGACGCGAATTGGAGCCTCTGAAGACCACCACGCCGTTTACAATGTGCGTCACCTCTCCACCGTCGGCGATCAACTCGATTGTATTCCACTCGCCGTGGGGCCTCTCCTCATCGGACGATTTGACCACCCGTTGCTGCAAGCCCGTGTGAAGTTCGGCCCCCTCTTCGTAGGTGAGTACCGCTCTGCCGTTCAAGCTGTCGGACCGCGCCTCCGCATCGATGACGTGTCCGGAGAGGCTGTGATAATCACCAAGATCACCCTCGTATATCTGGAGCTGGTGGCTGGCCATCCAGTTTCCGGCAAACGCTCCATGAGGCGCCACACAGTGATAGAGCAATCCGGAATCCCTGGCACCTTCTTCCCGCGGCGGCCATTGCTTGTCACCCCACTTGAAATCCAGCCGCAAGTGGTAATTCTCGAACGCGTCTTCCGAAGTAAGGGCCCCCCAATCCTGACCTGAAATACGAATTGTGCCGTCGACCACGGTAAATACGCCCCTCGGATCGTTGTTGAGGCCCAGGAACGTGGTGTCGGCCGCTTCCGGCTGAAAACTGAGCCATGTTTCCCAACCGGTCAGATCCTCACCGTTAAAGAGGGGCGTCCACTCCGATGTCGGGGTATCGGTCTCGGATGACCGGCATCCGGTGATCACTGCGGTTACGAGCAGAATGGCGAGCAGGCGGGAAAATGCATTCATGGCAAGGCGGGTGGATTGATGATAATGTGTGAACCGTGTCGCGGCGGTTGACCAGTACACCGAAAGTACGCAGGAGCAAAAGGAAAACCCATTCATGGTTGCCGTGCTTCAGTGTGCGATTTCGCTTGGCAGGTTTGTTCCGCCACGGCAAACCGGCGATATTACCGTTGCGGCCGACCCTCCGGCGGCAATATCGTCCCGATCCACCAACCAGCGAGGTTCGAAAAGATGAATCGACAACTAAGCAGGCGGGCACTCCTCAGGGGAGGGCTGGGCGTATCCGGGGGACTCCTGTGCACACCCCTTCTTCGGCGAGCGCCGGCAGTGACCGGGGACACCGGTCAGATGCACCTTTCGCTCGCAGCCTATTCAATGCGGCAGGCGCTGACGGACGGCCGGATGGATCTGTTCGATTTCATCGACTGGTGTGCTGAACTGGAAATTCCGGGCACCGAACTTACTTCCTATTATTTCAAGGAGGATTTCGACAACGCCTATCTCCAGGCCCTGAAAAGGCGGGTACTGCGAAACGGACTGACCGTCAGCGGTACCGCCGTCAGGAACAACTTCTGCCTGCCGCCGGGCGAAGAAAAGGACAGCCAAATCCGGCACGTCATGGCATGGATCGATCATGCCGCGGCGCTGTTTGCACCCCACATCCGGATTTTTGCCGGGCATTTGCCGGACGGCGTAGACAAGGAAACGGGTATTCAATGGGTTGCGGAGGGTATCCGG
>CAZIIP010000082.1:0-9484 GCA_964539455.1 uncultured Rhodothermales bacterium | reverse complement strand
GTATCCGGGCGCTGCTCGATCGCGCTGAGGAGAAAGGCGTTCTCATCGGTCTGGAGAACCATGGCGGCATCACCGCCCGAGCGACCGACTTGCTGGCCATCTGCGGGGCAGTGGGCGATCACCCCTGGTTCGGTGTCAATCTGGACACCGGAAATTTCCACACCGACGCGTACGACGAACTGGAGCTGGCGGCCCCGCGGGCGGTGAACGTGCAGGTCAAGGTCGAAATTACACACAATGACGGCTCCCGGGCACGGGCCGATTTTGCGCGAATGCGCGACATACTCGTGGCGGCAGACTACAAGGGATGGGTAGCGCTCGAATATGAGGGGCGGGAGGATCCACATGAGGCCATACCGGAGTATCTCGAAGAATTGAAACGACTTTTCGGCTGAGCTCTTGTTCATTGCGATCAGAAAACCGACTTACCTGATACGCTGTAACATGCATTCCTTCCGAGGCCTCCTGCGAACCTGGATCACATTACTGCTTTGCCTACTCCCGGCAGCGGCGTGCGAAACCGCCCGTGAGCCTGTAGATCGGGATGAGAATACCGATCATACCGCCTCACTCGTTGAACGTGCGGGTTCGTTCGAGCTTGACACCCCGTACACGCCGCCTCCTGGAGATCCGCTCTCTCACCATGCAGCAGGATTTGCCAAGATCCTCTGTTCAGCCGTGTTCATCACCGGACTCGATGCCGATTTTGCCGCGGAAAACCTGGGCTATTTCACCGCGCCGTATGAGGAACGCGCACGGTTCTCCAGATTCGAAGTCGACAGTGAACATCGTGCCGTTCATGTGCACCTTCCTTCGGGTGAAACGCGAACGGCTCGGGAAACGGGAGACCAGGGCTGCGTGACCCTTCCTGCAGGAAATGACAGTCTGTATTTTATTCCCGTACGGATCGAGAGTACCCTGCCGGCTCCCGATCAGACAACATGGCCGATGGGCGATCGGCTATCGGAAACCCGGCGGTCGGTCTCCGTTGACCAGGAGCTGGTGGATGCAGCGGTAGAAGCCGCTTTCGCAGACGAAAGCGGAATGACGGCAGCCTTTCTGGTAACGTGGAAGGGCGACATCATGGGAGAGCGATACGGCGACGGAACGGCGAATGATCCGGACGGGACAAATTGAGACAGATCACTACGGGCAGCAAGACGGGTAGCATCGTTCAACTCAATCTTTGTTGAAATGCTGCACCAGGGGTCCACGTCATTTTGATCGCGGTAAATACAATTTGAAATGGAGAGTCTTAAAGATCTTTACACCATTATTGATCGATACCTGGAAAACGAGATGAGTGGGAATCGGGTGCTTACATACGAGCAGCCCAAAGACTTGGCAGAATTATTGGAAATAAATATCGATTCAAAAGGTGAAAGTTTGGATGATTTGTATAAAAACGTCGAAAATTATCTCAAATATTGTGTCAATACCGGAAATCGACAATTTTTTAATCAATTATATGGTGGTTTCAATTTGCCTGCATTTGTGGGGAGTGTTGTTACCGGTCTGACAAACACCTCCATGTATACCTACGAGGTAGCACCGGCTGCCACGCTACTGGAAATGCAGTTGATCGATAGGATGTGCAAAATGACCGGGTATCCCGACGGCGATGGAATTCTGGTAACCGGAGGGAGCAACGCCAATCTCATTGCCATGTTTAGCGCGAGAAACCGGGTACAGCCCGCCGGCAAGCGTGAAGGCATGTATGGAGCCGAGCGATTGGTGGCTTTTGTGTCGGACCAGTCGCACTATTCCTTCGGCACCGCGGCCAATGTACTGGGCCTGGGCACGGAGGCTATCGTGAAGGTTGCCTCAGATGAATCAGGCCGGATGATCCCCGAAGCGCTGGACCGGTCAATAAAGAGGCAAAGAAAAGAGGGTCGGGCGCCGTTTTTTGTGGCTGCAACGGCCGGAACCACGTTGCTGGGAGCTTACGATCCAATTCCGGCGGTTGCGAGCATCTGCGAAAGAGAAAGATGCTGGCTTCATGTGGACGGCTCCTTCGGTGGGTCAGCCATCCTTTCGAAAAGGGGTCGTGAGTTATTGCGCGGTGTTGATAGAGCCGATTCGTTTGCCTGGAATCCGCACAAGTTGATGAACATTCCACTGATCTGCTCTGCCATACTTGTCAGGGAAAAGGGAATGCTGGAACGCAATTTACTCGTCGAGGGTGCGGATTACATCTTTCACGATACCGATACAATGGACTACGACCTGGGAAAGAAGTCCATCCAGTGTGGGCGGGTTGTGGATGCACTAAAACTGTGGTTGGCGTGGAAGTATTACGGGGACGAGGGGTATGCGGAAAGGATCGACCACCTGTTTGCGCTTGCCGGATACCTCGGGCGGAAAATTGAAGAAGAGCCGCGTCTGGAGCTGATGGCGCCGATTCAGTCGTTTACGGTTTGTTTTAGATACGCGTGCCGTGAAAAAGACCGACGCGATGAATTCAACTATACCCTGAGAGAAAACCTGCGAAAAAGAGGAACAAGTCTCGTGAATTACGGCTACCTGGACGGCGAACTCGTTATCCGGTTCGTGGTCGTCAATCCGGAGGTCGAGCCGGCAGACATCGATCGATTTGTCGCCAACGTCGTAGCTGAAGGGATGTGTCTGGAAGGGTCCTTGACCGGCGGATAGGTATCTTTATGTGCGCTTTACCGGAACGACCCTCGGCCCGGGGCCGAAGAACCGATATAATCAGTCAATAGCCATGCGTACTACAATCTGCGGCAAGCCGCGGCACATTCCTTTTGTTTTGATCCTGGCGTTGGGTTGGGCGGCTTGCACGTCGTCCGAGGAACCATCTGCAGACTCTCCGTCATCCCAAGAGCTACTCGAGGTTGAGGGTGGGTTCATATACGAAGACGCCCCCTTCCCATCGGCGCACGCCTCCACGGTTGTCGAATCGCCCGATGGTTTGGCTGCCGCCTGGTTCGGGGGGACGGACGAGGGAGAGCCGGACGTTGCTATATGGTTTTCGCGAAAAACTAACGGATCCTGGACGGCGCCGATTCAACTGGCGAACGGCGTCCAGTCGGATGAGCTTCGTTACCCATGCTGGAATCCAGTGCTCTTTCACCCGGAGAACGGGCCCCTGGTGCTTTTCTATAAGGTGGGGCCGAGCCCGCGCGAATGGTGGGGTATGGCTATGCTCTCCGAAGATCAGGGGGAAACCTGGTCGGATGCATTCCGACTTCCGGAGGGTATTCTCGGACCCATTCGGGCAAAACCGGTAATGATGCCGGATGGATCGCTCCTTGCGGGATCCAGCACGGAACACGAGGGATGGGTCGTCCACATGGAGCGGCTCACCGTGCCCGAAGAAGGAACGGGAATCTGGACCCGGGAGTGGCTCTCCTCTCCGGCAGCCTGGAAAAAGGTAGGACCGTTAAACGATCCCAACCGGTTTGAGGCAATACAGCCGACGATTCTGAGGCACGGCTCCGGAAGCATTCAGATACTGTGCCGCTCGCGTCAGAATGTCATTACGGAGGCCTGGTCGGAAGATGGAGGCGAGACCTGGAGCGACATGCAGGCGACGGAACTGCCCAATCCGAGCGCGGGAATCGATGCGCTGCGGCTGACGGATGGGAGATTTCTGATGGTGTACAACCCAACGACACGCGGCCGACATCAGCTAGGGTTGGCCCTGTCAGACGATGGGCACAGTTGGGAACCGGTTGGATTGCTCGAAGACACGGAGGGGGAATTTTCCTATCCCGCGATGATCCAGACGTCTGATGGAGACATACACGTAACCTATACCTGGAAACGGGAGCGGATCAAACATGTAATCGTAAACCCAGTGGAACTGCCCGGTTAGAAGTTCTCACCGGCACCACGTACCGGTCTAATTCGTTCTACGCAGAACGTGTCAACCGGGTCTTGTAACCAAAGCAGATAACCCCAAGAAAATCCTATACAATGCCGACAAAACAGTGGTCAAAACCACCCGAGCTCACTATCGATGCCCGAGCTACCCAGAAAGCTACACTTGAAACGAACAAAGGCGCGTAAAATTGCGGTCCCGCGTGAAAAGGTGGCCGCTCGGTTGTACGTTTATAAGACGATCATTGACTACGCCCTCACGGGCGTGCAAACCCCGTTTCTGAAAAACAGCCCGGGCCATGGACCGCAAACGCACCCTCTCGCGACGCAAATTTCTTACCACGGCGGCAGCCGCATCGAGCCTGACCGTTTTGCCCCGGCACGTGCTCGGTGGCGCCGGCAGGGTTGCTCCCAGCGACAAGATTACCATGGCGCTGATCGGCGCGGGTCCCCAGGGACTCGGCATGCTGATGAATTCATGGCTACCGAATGAAGACATTCAGGTGACCGCCGTGGTGGATCCGAACACGGACAGCGACGACTACCGGTCGTGGAGCCGCCACGGGAAGCTGTATCAGATTCGCAATTTCCTCGATGAGCCCGACTGGGGAAGCGAGGAGGACGGTATCCGGTGTGGTCGCGAGGTAGGCCGGTATATTGTCGATACGTACTACAAGAAAAAGCGGGGAGACGAAAGCTATCGCGGATGCGCTACCTATGCGGATTTCCGTGAGTTGCTTGCGCAGGAACAGGATTTGGACGGCGTTTTCGTGATCACGCCCGAACACCTTCACGGCACGATTGCACTAGCCGGTATGAGGGCGGGGAAACACGTGGTGATGCACAAGACGCTCGCCAACGTGTTCGAGGAGGCAAGAATGGTCGGCAATTATGCCCGGGAATCAGATGTCGTAACCCATTTTCTCGCCTGGCATAACGATCCGCAGATCTACCAGATTCGCGACTGGCTCCGGGCCGGAGCCATCGGTCAGGTAAAAGAGGTCCATAATTGGTCCCGTCGCCCGGTCTGGCCGCAGGGCTGGTTCGATTGGCTTGAAGAACAACCCATACCACAAGGGCTCGATTGGAACCTCTGGCTTGGGCCCGTGCCTCACATGCCGTACAACCTGAACTATACGCACGCACTGTTTCGGGGTTGGTACGAATTTGGGAGCGGTTGTCTGGGTGATATGGGACAGTACAGTCTCTGGCGGGTCTATCGGATGCTGGGCGGAATGCCTGATCCGGTTGTGTTCGAAGGATTTCCGGCGACGGACGCACGGGTGATCGACGGCGTAAGCCGGCCGTACCGGGGAGACGTGTCGTTTCCAAAGTCGGGCACGATTCGGATGATGTATCCGGCGCACGGTGACAACGGTCCGATCGATATCTTTTGGTACGACGGCGGAATAAAGCCGATCACTCCGGACGAACTCTTTCCGATGGGAGAAGAATTGAGCGAGGAAGGCATGCTGTTCGTCGGTACCGAAGGGAAAATTCTCGGAGGTTTTGGCGGCGAGAATCCGCGAATCCTTCCCGAAGCACGCGCGCGCCGGTTTGCCGACGCGCTGACAACGGATACGAGCAACCTGAAACAACAGCCGCAGGAGTGGATCGATGCCGTCAAGAACGGGACCGGGTGTCGGGCGGCATTCGAGAACGTACAAGGGCTTGCAGAAGCGACGTGCCTTGCCAACCTTTCACTTCGGCTCAACAAACGGCTTGTTTGGGACAGCAAAAAGGCACAGATCACAAGCGACCCCGATGCTGACAAGTATCTGAAACGCACTTATCGTGACGGTTGGGAATTGTAGCCGCGGCTGCGACCTTCACGAGCCGGCTCCAATGAATTTTGATCGAGCCCCGGCGACTCCGAAAAAAAACCAATTGCCGGGCGGCGAAGAATCCGTTCGGGTGGTTTGCCCTTGCATCGACATAAAAACGAAAGCCTTTTCATAAAAACGACCCATACGATGCGCCTCTTTTTAATTGCCGTTATTGCATGTTGCTGGACCATTTTGTCCGCTCCCTCGGCGGGACAACCCGCATTCGAAAGCGACGTCATCGAGACGTCTGCCGGATCCCTTGAAATGACCTTCATCGGACACGGGACGCTGATGTTCAAAATAGAAGACGAAGTGATCCACATCGATCCGGTGGGACGGGAAGCGGACTATGCCGAGATGCCGGACGCCGATCTTATCCTGGTGACCCACGATCATGGAGATCATCTGGATCCGGAAGCTGTCGGGCACATTCGAAAAGAAGAAACGGCAATGGTCACTAGTGAGACGTGTGCCGAGCGTTTGAATGGCGCCACAGTTCTAAAGAACGGGGAAGAGATGCAGTGGAAGGGGATTGGTATCGAAGCCGTTCCCGCTTATAACATCGTACATGAGCGCTCGCCCGGTCAGGCATTTCATCCCAAAGGCCGGGGCAACGGTTATATACTGACAGTCGGGGATACGCGGGTATATATTGGTGGCGATAGCGAGAATACACCGGAAATGAAAGCGCTCGAGGATATAGATGTGGCGTTTCTACCGATGAATGTCCCTTACACCATGACACCCGAAATGGTGGCGGATGCCGCATTGGCCCTCAGGCCGGGAATTCTCTATCCGTATCACTATGGTGATAGCGACCCACAGGAGCTGGTGCAACTTCTATTGGAGGCGGACGACATCGAGGTGCGGATCAGGGATCTGAGGTAATCTTCGATCCCGGCCCCGTAGGAACGATCGGGTGTCCCGCCTCCCGCACCTCGGCCGTCACATGATTGCTTCGGCGAAGCCACCGAAGCCGGACCGGTTGAAGGGGTAGTATCCGGAAGTGAGAATGTGCGCATGAAACCTCGGCCGACCCTTACTTTCCGGCTTTCAGCGATACTCCTGATATCCAGCAAAGGGCGCGGACGATGAATCCTCTGACTGCGATTCTTGTTTTCGGTTTGATCATGGCGCTGATTTCCCAGGTTGGAGCGGTAACACTGACGCTCGGAGAGGACCGTTTGCGCCGGTTGTTGCCGTTGCTCGTGGCACTTGCCTCGGGTTCTCTGATCGGAGGGGCGCTGTTTCACATGCTCCCCGAAGCTGTTGCGCACATGGGCAACCGCCTGGAGGTATATCTCTGGCTGGGGTTGGGTTTCGTTACGTTTCTGCTGCTCGAACAGATGCTGATGTGGCACCACTGTCACCGAGCGCCTTCCGAGCATACACGTCCCGTGGGCTACATGATTCTGATTGCCGACGGCTTGCACAACATGATTGGCGGGGTTGCCATCGGTGCGCTGTTTATTGCAGATTTTCAACTGGGCCTGACGGCCTGGATTGCTGCCGCTGTCCACGAGATCCCGCAAGAACTGGGGGACTTTGGCGTACTCGTGCATGGCGGGTGGACACGCAAACGCGCCCTTGTCTACAATCTGTTATCCGGTCTGACCTTTCTTGCCGGGGGACTGCTCGCTTACGGTCTTGCCTCGGAGACCAACGTGGACTTCCTGATCCCTTTTGCCGCAGGCAATTTCCTTTATATCGGTGCGGCGGATCTCATTCCGGAATTTAAGGAGTCACACGGCGGGAGACCCAACCTTGCCGGTACCTTTTTCTGGCTCCTCGGTTTCGGCGTGGTACTGGCGGTAAAACTGATGGGGGCACACTGAGCGGGTCAATGAATCACTCATGACCGGAATTCGGACGATGCTTCGCTACGGGGAGGACCTATCCGACGTCCTCGATCTATATGGGGCATTCTGTCGCCTCGCCCCGGGAGTCCGGGATTTCGAACGCACAAATCTTTGGCTCACCGAAGCCGGCCGAAATAACCTTTAATGATCAAAAAATGTCTCCACGAGAGCGCGTCAGAACCGCCTGTACCCACCGGCAGCCCGATCGGGTGCCGATCGACTTCGGCGGCCACCGATCTTCGGGGATTTCCGCCATCGCATACGCCCGGTTGAAAGAGTTCCTGGGTATCCGAACCGGACAGATCTACGTGTACGATATCATCCAGCAACTCGCTATCATCGAGCGGGAGGTAATGGATGCAACCGGCACCGATGTCGTCGAACTCGGGCGCGGTTTCCTGACCGGGGATTCCGACTGGAAGGATTGGGTGCTGCCTGACGGGACGCCCTGCAAAATTCCATCGTATATCGATCTCAAGAAAAAAGGAGATGACTGGTACCTGTTGAATGACAACGGCCGCGAGCTGGCCGTACAATCGCAGGGCTGTCTGTATTTCGAACAGATCCATTGGCCATGGCTGGAAAAGGATCCTGACCTGCAAGACTTCTCTGATCTCGAGGAAGCATTTTCCGACTGCATGTGGACCGATCGGGCCACGCCCGGTGGACATTTACCCCTGGACGAATCCGGTCGTGATCAGCTTCGTGCCGGTGCGCAAAAACTCAGGAAGTCGACAGATCGGGCGATTCTCGGGATCTTTGGTGGCAATCTGTTCGAGGTACCGCAGGCACTTTATAGAAACCAGGAATACTTCATGCACATGGCGGCACATCCTGAAGCCTGCGAGCGTCTGTCCGAGGCCCTGTGCAACCATTACCTTGACAAACTGGAAAAATGGATGGAGGCCGTCGGACCGTACGTTGATGTGGTGCTTTTCGGTGACGACCTGGGCGGCCAGAACGGACCCCTGATGTCCCTCGACATGTATCGCCGATATTTCAAACCGTACGAAAAACGGCTATGGACACGTGCCAAAGAACTTGCACCACACGCGGTAATTCAGCTTCATTCCTGTGGTGGAATCGAACCATTGCTGGATGATCTCATGGATGCCGGACTGGAAGCGAGCAATCCCGTTCAGATTACGTGCAAGGGCATGGATCCGCAACATCTTAAAACTACCTACGGAGCCCGGTTCGTTTTCTGGGGCGGCGGTTGCGATACCCGCAGGGTGTTGCCGCAGGGAACGCCCGAAGAGGTCCGGCGTCACGTGACCCGGTTGCTAGACACTTGGTCGCCAGGTGGCGGCTACGTGTTCCAGCAGGTGCACAATATTCAGGCCGACGTCCCGCCGGAAAACGTCATGGCAATGTTCGATGCCGTACAATCTTATTCCTGAAACATCGGAATCGCGTCAGGTGGAAGCGTGACGCTCATGCCGGTTCCATTACCACTTCAGCCGAAGCCTGAAAGCTCCTTCGCACATGAACCTGAGAATTGCCGAGAAAACCGCATGGATTACGGGCGCGTCGAGCGGGATTGGTGCCGCGACGGCGCGATTGATGGCTTCGGAGGGATGTGACGTCATTCTCGGCTATCACAAAAACGAATCCGGTGCCCGGCAAACCGCCGATGCATGTCGTCGGGTGGGCCGCAGAACCGAAATGAGCCGGTTGGATATGACGGACAGGAACGCGATTTATACGGAAGCGGTCCGTATCGGCGATCTGGTAGACGGTATCGACATTCTGGTGCTGAATGCCGGATACAATGTTATCGGATCCTTTTCGGAAACTACGCCCGAGGCATGGGAGCATGTCATCGACGTCAATTTGTCCGGCGCCTTCCATCTCGTCAAGGCACTGAACGGCCGCCTGCGAGCCGGCGGCGCGATCGTAACGGTTGCGTCCGTTGCCGCCCACACGGGCGCGCCGCACCCTGCACACTATGCGGCA
>CAZIIP010000081.1:0-11280 GCA_964539455.1 uncultured Rhodothermales bacterium | reverse complement strand
GGGAAATGGGTATCCCACAATCTGGACAATCATCATACGGCCTATATCAAGGAGTCCTGCAACGCCTTCTTGCAGTCCATCATGCCGGCTCCCGTCATCTCGCGGAGCTTTTTGACGTCCTGTGCAGTGATCATTCCTGGCTGCCTCTTCTATGTTTGGCAAACCCCGGTTCAAGGCCGGGAATAAACGGTGTTTTTGATTGCTGTTGATAAATCAGTTGGACTCCTCCCGAACCCCGGTATCCCCCGCACTCTTTTCTTCACCGGCGGGCTTCTCATCGCCGGCAGGTTTTTCGCTTTTCGCCTGTGACTCCTTTTCCTGCTCGAGTTTGGCTTGCTCCGCCTTGCGCGCTTCCGCCTCTATTTCTCCCGCCTTCTTCCCTTCGAGCACTGAGTCCGAAATCGCGGAGAGGATCAACTGGATACTCCTAATGGCATCATCGTTTGCCGGAACGGGAAAATCGACGAGGTCCGGATCGCAGTTTGTGTCGACCATTGCAATGATCGGGATTCCAAGTTTGCGCGCCTCGTTGACGGCGATGTGTTCGCGTCCGATATCTATAACGAATACCGCTCCCGGCAGGCGGGCCATTTTGGAAATACCAAACAGTGTTCGCTCCAGTTTCTCACGTTCGCGGCTCTTCATCAACCGCTCTTTCTTCTTCAACTGCTCCATCGTGCCGTCCTCTTCCATACGAACGAGATTTTCCATCCGGCGGATACTTTGGCGGATCGTCTGGAAGTTGGTGAGCATGCCGCCGAGCCATCGCTCGGTGACGTACGGCATGCCGCAACGTTCGGCTTCGCTCTTGACGATGTCCTGCGCCTGCTTCTTTGTGCCGACAAACAGAATGTTGACGTTACGCTTCGCAAACCGGGCGGCGGCATCACCGGCCGCCTGGAGTAGTTGCTGCGTTTGCTGCAGATCGATGATGTGGATCCCGTTTCGCTGCATGAAGATGTAGTCTCGCATCTTCGGATTCCAGCGACGGGTCAGATGCCCGAAATGGGCGCCTGCCTTGAGCAGGTCTTCTACTGTAGGCTGAGCCATTTAGAAAGACGTTTGGGTTAGTCCGCTACGGATCCTGAAGGGCTGCACGCTACCCCCGCTTGCGCGGAAATCACCCGGTGCAAACCACAAAAATCCGTATGTGTGATGTCAAACCACAGACAAGCGACATGCGCCACGTGCCTATCGTTTGGAAAACTGAAAACGCTTGCGTGCTTTCGGTTGTCCGTACTTCTTGCGTTCGACCACGCGGGGATCGCGCGTAAGAAAGCCGTGCTGCCGGAGAGCTCCCTTGTATTCCTCGTCGAAATCGACGAGCGCTCTCGATATCCCAAGCCTGATTGCTTCCGCCTGACCCGTCAGACCGCCGCCGCGCGCGTTGATGACCGCATCAAATTTGTCTCCCGTTTCCGTCACCTCAAACGGTTGCATCACCGACAGATATCGTGAACGAACGGGAAAGTATTGTTGGATGGGTCGCTTGTTGACCACAATATCGCCTTTTCCAGGCCGCAGGTACACCCGAGCGACCGACGCCTTTCTCCTGCCGATTCCTCTGTATTGAACAGGTTGAGCCATGATTCTGCTGCGCTAAAATCCTATATATCAATTGAGACGGGCTGCTGTGCTTCGTGCGGATGCTCCGCTCCGGCATATACCTTCAACTTCTTCAGAAGAAGGCGACCGAGCCGGTTCTTGGGCAACATGCCCTTAACTGCGTTTTCGACGATAAACGTCGGCTTTCTCTCTCGCATCAGCCGCGGCGTCGAAACTTTGGCCGCTCCGGGGAACCCACTGTGCGAAAAGTATTCTTTCGCCACCTCTTTACTACCCGTGAAGCGCACCTTGTCTGCATTTACGATGACGACATAGTCGCCCATATCGACATGCGGCGTGAATTCAGGTTTGTGCTTTCCGCGCAGAAGAGAGGCGGCCCTCGAAGCCAGGCGTCCAACCACCTGGTTCTCTGCGTCAATCACGTACCATTTGCCCTCTACTTCCGCCGGCTTGGCACTATATGTCTTGTACGACTGCGTATCCATGTTTTTTGGCGTTCGACCTCTTCCATTCCACCCAAGGGGCTGTTTCATTCAACCAAATGGGCGAGCCGAAAAATATACGAACCACATCTGGATAGAAGCAAATATGCCGTCGTGCGGGAATCCTGGAGTGGTAGTAAGGCATTGTTTCGGATCGTGGCAAATGACGCTTACCTCGGTTGACGTGGGTACGGGCACGGACCTTCACGTGCGCAACACGTTTAATCAATGAACATGGCCAACGCCGCTTCTTTTATGGCTTACGTAACAGAATATTGGTCCGCAACCTCTGACGGTCGGGTCCGGTGCGAGCTGTGTCCCCGCAGGTGTACATTGCGTGAGGGCAAACGAAGGTGGTCGCATTGTCCTGACAACCTATGGGAGATCCAGCGGTTTTTGTGTCGATCCCATAGAGAAAAAGCCTTTGAATCATTTCCTTCCCGGATCGGCGGTTTTTTCATTCGGTACCGCCGGCTGTAATCTGGCGTGCCGGTTTTGCCAGAATTGGGACATCAGCAAGTCGCGGGAGATGGATACGCTGATGGACCAGGCTTCGCCCGAGCAGATTGCCCGGGCCGCGCGTGAGACCGGCTGCCGGAGCGTGGCCTATACCTATAACGATCCGGTCATTTTCCATGAATACGCCGTCGACGTCGCGCAGGCCTGTCACGACGCGGGCATCCGATCGGTTGCCGTTACCGCGGGATTCGTATCCCCCACACCTCGCGCCGAATTCTATAGCCACATGGACGCCGCGAACATCGATCTAAAGGCGTTCTCGGACAAATTCTATCACCGGCTTACCGGTGGCCGTCTGGCCGATGTTTGCGACACGATTCGTTATGTCGCTCACGAAACGGATGTCTGGCTGGAATTGACCACCCTGATCATACCGGGAGAGAACGATTCGGACGAGGAAATCGACCGCATGACCCAGTGGATCCGTGAAGAAATCGGCCCTGATGTGCCGCTTCACTTTACGGCATTTCATCCGGACTGGAAGATGCGCTCTCATCCGGCGACACCGATCACGACGTTGCAACGCGCACGCCGGCGCGCGCTGGCGAACGGTCTTCAATATGTATATACCGGCAACGTGCACGACAGCAATGGACAGGCTACGTACTGCCCGGCTTGCGGCGAGCAGCTGATCGGCCGGGACGGT
The DNA here is from genome assembly GCA_964539455.1 of uncultured Rhodothermales bacterium. GTDB lineage: Bacteria > Bacteroidota > Rhodothermia > Rhodothermales > CAYLXM01 > CAZIIP01. Next base: position 8,067 of record CAZIIP010000081.1, on the reverse strand, counting down.
TATTCGATCTCTACGTGGAACCTGGTTCATGGCCGGTGTGGCCGTTGTGCCGCCGAGGTAGCCGGGGTGTTTGAAGAAGAACCGGGGCGATGGGGCGCCAGGCGGCTACCGGTTCGAATCCACGCCTTTCGGCGCTAGGAGGCTGTCGGACTTTCGACGTATGTTACTTATTTACTAAATGTTGGTCACAATGCCAATCGCACTTACGTGCAATAAATACAGCGGGACTATTTTTCAAGTCCGACAAACTCCTAGGACCGGACGGGTCACAAGGAGGAATTGGTTACCTTCCGGTCGGCAATGAAACCGGCAACGTCGACCGCCACATGCGAATTCCCCTGAGCCCATACCCCCCTCGAGAGTTCGTATCCATGGTTTGGCGACGCTTTCACCCCCCCGTGCACCCCGGAACGCTGCTCAACCGTACCGTAGCCAATGGGTCTTCCAAGCCGGCTTTTCGCATCGGATTTGTAGGTGATATCTGCCCGCTTTTCGGGTACACCCCCGTCCTGGATCCCGATATCGTCTCCTTTTTTTCCGATTGCGATACGATCGTAGGCAACTTCGAGGGGGTTTTCTCCCGTCGCCGGTGGCGACCCTATCTCATGCTCCACGACGAGCGCACGCTCCCCCTGCTTCAACGAATTGCTCCGTTCGAGCGCTGGATCTTGTCGGTCGCCAACAACCATACAGCCGACGCCGGGGACGCCGGTCTGCTGGCCACGGTTACACATCTGGAAAACCTCGGCATCAGGGTTTTTGGAACCAGGAAGGTCCCAACCGTGCCGGTTGGCGAACGGACCTGTATTTCGGCATGGTCGTGGTGGTCCAACTTACCCTCCAGCCTCATTCAGCAAGAGATCCCGGGGCTCTTTTCCAAGGGCGACGAGCTATCCATCGCCTTTCCACATTGGGGATATGAAGGGGAGCGGGTGCCGCGCCCCGATCAGCGTCCGCCGGCCGGATTTGCGTTGACCGTCGGACACCACAGCCACTTGCCTCAGCCTCTGGAAGGGTACGGACAGAAAGCGCACGTGGCATGGTCGCTCGGAAATTTCGTTACGGGAAAGCGTTTGCGAATGCTTGGAGAAGGGTCGGTCCTGAAGGCCGGAGTCGTCTGCTCCGCCGGATCCGGTCCCCGAATAGCGGAACTGGTGTACAAGGAAATCAGAATCGACCATGATTCACGCCGACGATGCGGCATCACTTTCAGAAATCCGCTACCGGCATAACACGTAGACGCAACCCCTCGCAAAAGGTGAAGCGTGTAAATAACTTTCGGACATGAAAAACCGTGCGATTCAAATTCATCCTGCGGACAATGTCCGGGTAGCCCTCGATGGGTTGCAAGCAGGTGATCGCATCGACCTGGGAGAGGCCTCCGTCGTCTTGCGCGACGATGTCCGGCCGAAACACAAGTTTGCCACCGAAGCGATCGCAACGGGCGGTCCGGTCAGGATGTACGGGCTTCTCGTCGGTACGGCGGCCAGGGAAATAGCCGCCGGTGAACGGCTGACCACCGACAATATCCGGCACGCGGCTGCTCCATTCGAACGGAGGACCTCGGACTTCAAGTGGCAGCCGCCGGAGGTGGACCGGTTTGCCGAACGGCAATTTCAGGGTCTTCGTCGGTCCGACGGCAGGGTGGGTACCGCCAACTACTGGCTCATCATACCGCTTGTATTTTGCGAGAATCGAAACGTCCATGCGCTTAGGTCCGCTTTTGATGAAGCACTCGGATACGCGACGAAATCGCGGTATCGCACAAAAGTCGAGCAACTTCTCGCCTCATATCGCAAAGACGGCCGAATGCAGGAATCGACCGGGACGGACGCTGCGGCACCACAAGGAATCCCGGCCGAAGCGCGTCCGTTTCCTCGTGTCGACGGTATTCGCTACCTGACACATCCGGGCGGGTGTGGCGAACAGCGATCCGACTCCGAAGCACTTGCACGGTTGCTGGCAGGATATGTCACGCATCCCAACGCGGCCGGGGCAACGGTTTTGAGTCTGGGATGCCAGAACACGCAGGCGGAAATGCTGAAAGAGGCCGTTGCAGAAATCGCACCCGGTCACGACCGACCGCTTTACATCCTCCAGCAGCAAAAGGCAGGCTCTGAGGAGCGGTTGCTCTCCAGAGCGGTAGAGCTGACATTTTCCGGATTGATCGGCGCAAATCGTTGCCGGCGAGAACCCGTGCCGATCAGCCGCCTCGTCATGGGCGTTGAATGCGGCGGCTCCGATGGCTTTTCGGGCATCTCCGCCAATCCGGCGATCGGCCATGCGGCGGATCTTCTGGTAGCGGCGGGCGGATCGGTGATTCTTTCGGAGTTTCCAGAATTATGTGGTGTGGAGCAGGACCTGATCGATCGGTCTGTGAACGATGCCGTCGCGCAACGGTTCATCGATCTTCAGCGGACGTACGCTGAGCGCGTCGCCGCCCAGGGCAGCGGATTCGACATGAATCCGTCACCCGGAAATATCCGGGACGGACTGCTCACCGATGCGATGAAGTCCGCAGGAGCAGCAAAAAAAGGGGGCACGGCACCCGTTGTCGACGTGCTCGATTACACGGAACCCTTGCGCAAGAGGGGACTCAACCTCCTGTGTACGCCGGGTGGTGACGTCGAATCGACAACCGCCATGACCGGGTCGGGCGCCACGGTGATCGCTTTTTCTACCGGCCTGGGGACACCGACGGGGAATGCCGTTGCCCCGGTGATCAAGATCGCGAGCAATACCGATCTGGCCATGCGTATGCCTGACATTATCGACATCGATGCCGGCACCGTCATTACGGGCGATGCATCGATTGAAGAGGTGGGGACGCGTCTGCTCGACCTTGTGGTTTCCGTCGCCTCCGGTGAGACCGTTCCCGCCGCCGTTCGTCTCCGGCAAGACGATTTCATCCCGTGGAAACGGGGACTGTCACTTTGATTTTTCCATCAGCCTGGAATGTGTATGAAGCTCTCATTTCGTTGGTACGGCCCCGATGATGCCGTCACACTGCGGCAGATTCGCCAGATTCCCCGTATGAAAGGGATTGTCACCGCACTCTATGATATCCCGCCCGGCACTGTCTGGCCCGCGGGCCGACTGGAGGCACTGCGTGACGCCATCGAATCTGAAGATCTGGACTTTGCCGTTGTGGAGAGTATCTACGTCCATGAGGACATCAAACTGGGCAGACCGGCACGCGACCGGTACATCGACAACACATGTCAAACTCTCCAGCACATCGGCGCCGTCGGCGTTCCGGTGGTCTGCTACAACTTCATGCCGGTTTTCGACTGGACCAGAACAAACCTCGCGATGCCGCTTCCTGACGGATCGACTTGCTTGAGCTACAAGCACGATGCTCTGGAGAAAACGGATCTTTCCCGGGGCATCGGCGAGGACATGCCGGCATGGGTGCCGTATTCTGCGGAGGAAGTGGCGGATCTGATCGCCGCCTATCAGTCCATGGATGAGGAGCATCTGTGGGAAAATCTGGCATACTACCTCGAGCGCATAATACCCGCCGCCGAGCAGGCAGGCGTGAAAATGGCCATCCATCCTGATGATCCTCCCTGGTCCATTTTCGGACTGCCCCGCATCATCACCGATGAGGATGCCCTGGACCGTGTCCTGCGCCTGGTCGACCGGCCGGCCAACGGACTCAATCTTTGCACCGGATCGCTCGGCTCATCCCCGGCCAATGATTTGCCGGCCATCGTACGCCGGTTCGGTGCCGAGGGACGTATTCATTATGCACACATTCGCAACGTAAAGATTACGGGACCCCGGGATTTCCACGAAAGCCCCCACCCTACCGAGTACGGGAGTGTGAACATAATGGAGGTGATGCGCGCCTATCGCGAAACCGGTTTCGAAGGACCGATGCGACCTGACCATGGCCGGATGATCTGGGGAGAAACCGGCCGGCCGGGATACGGCCTGTATGATCGGGCGCTGGGAGCGATGTATCTTTCGGGCATCTGGGAAGCGCTTGGGGGAGCCATGTAATCATGTCTTATCCAGCCGACCGCCGCCTGCTCTATCTGTCGCCTCATTTCGATGACGTGGCGCTTTCGTGTGGCGGCACGATCTCCAGACAAGTGCGGGACGGGGAAGCGGTGGGGGTTGTGACCGTTTTTGGCGACAAACCTGAGGGTAGCGGCACATCCTGCCTGATCAACTCCTTCCATGACGTGATGGGAAATCCCGCACGGCTCGTCCAGCAGCGCCGTGAAGAGGACGCCGGCGCATTTGGTCGATTCGGTTTGAAGCCCGGAGTCTTGCCGTTTCCCGATGCGATCTACCGGGGTCGTCCGGCGGAAGGCGTTTTCTACTATGAGACCATGGCGGCCCTGTTTGGGGGTGTTCACCCCTCTGAAAGTGCATTGCCTGAGGCCATTGCGACGGAGATTGACGGAATGACGGATGCCGACACAACCATCGTGGCCCCGCTGGGACTTGGTGGCCATGTAGACCATCGCCTGGTATACAGTGCCGCCTCAGGCTATCTCAGTGAATCGCACCCCGTTCTTTATTATGAGGAGTTTCCGTATGGTGATCCGAAATACCCAGGATTAAAAGGACTGAACACGGCAGGTGTACACCGGCCTCTCGAGGAGGTGACGGCCGAATTGACATTGAAGGCCGTCCTTTCTCCTTTCGAATCTGTGGATCTGATGGCAAAAATCGCGGCGATCGGCGAATATCGCAGTCAGCTCCGGCTGATCTTCGGCCGGGATCCGCAATGGCCCGACCGGATAGAGGCCTTCGCCCGGCGCTTCGCGTCCGCCGGCCTCGCCGAACGCTTCTGGGAGCCTGCATCGCCCGGCGTCGGATGATCTTGTCGCGTACCATACTTGCAGATTGAAAACAAAGGACAGATGGCAGACCGACTATCAGACAAGACGGCGATCGTAACCGGAGCGGGTTCGGGTATCGGCCGCGCGATGGCACGGCGCTTCAGCGCAGAGGGCGCCTCCGTCGTCATCATCGACATCGATGCCTCTGCTGCAGATGAAACCCGGCTGCTGATAGAAAGGGATGGTGGCAGTGCGTCCGTGGTCACCGGTGACGTGTCCGACCAGGCCTGGCTGGTCGGTGAGGCAAAAAAGATCCATGCACGACACGAAAGCGTAAACATTTTGGTCAACAATGCCGGCATCGGACATGTCGGCAATCTCGAAGCCACGCCGGAAACGGTATTCGACCGTCTGTATTCGGTAAACGTGAAAGGGGTATACAACGGGATGTTTGCCTTCATTGGATCCATGGTCGAAAACGGCGGAGGTGTCATACTCAACACCGCATCGATTGCGTCAAAGGTGGGCATCGAGAACCGATTTGCCTATGGCATGACCAAGGGCGCGGTACTGACCATGACCCTGTCCGTTGCCCGGGATTACGTGTCGAAGAGCATTCGATGCAACTGTCTGTGTCCCGCCCGCATTCATACACCATTTGTCGATGACTATCTGGAAAAGAACTATCCGGGAAGTGAGAAGGAAGTTTACGATTCGTTGTCGGCCTATCAGCCTATCGGACGAATGGGCTTGCCGGAGGAAGTGGCTTCACTCGCATTGTTTCTCTGTTCGGATGAATCCGCGTTTATAACCGGCTCGGCTTACGATATCGACGGTGGTGTCACGCTGCTTCGGTAGTTCCCTTTTCAAAACACACGCAAACAATGAAGTTGATACGATTCGGCAACCCCGGTTTTGAGCGACCGGGACTCATACTGGAAGACGGGACACGAATAGATGCGTCAGGATTCGGGGAAGACTACAACGAGCCTTTTTTCGGGCAGGACGGTCTCGATCGGCTCCGTGAATGGGCAAGTGCAAACGCTTCATCCGCGCCGCGATTGGCCAATGCGGTCAGAATCGGGCCGCCGATTGCACGTCCGAGCAAAATTATTTGTATCGGATTGAACTATCGTGACCATGCCGAAGAATCCGGTATGGAGGTCCCGAAAGAGCCGGTCGTCTTTTTCAAGGCCACATCGTCCTTTTGCGGGCCGTTCGATCCGCTCCAGATACCGCGCGGGAGCCGGAAGACCGACTGGGAAGTGGAATTGGCGGTTATCGTCGGCCGGCGGGTGCGCTATGTCGAGGAGGACGAGGCACTCGGTCACGTGGCAGGCTATGCGATATTGAATGATTACAGCGAACGCGAGCATCAGTTGGAACATGGCGGCCAGTGGGTGAAGGGAAAGAGCCACGATTCGTTCTCGCCCCTTGGTCCGTTCATGCTGACGGCCGACGAGATGGAAGATCCTCATTCGCTCGATATGTGGCTCACTGTCAACGGAGAAATCCGGCAGCAAAGCAATACCCGTCAACTCATCTTTGGCATTCCGTATCTCATTCACTATCTCTCGCGATACATGACCCTGCTGCCGGGTGATTTGATCTCCACCGGTACACCCTCCGGCGTGGGTCTCGGTCTCGATCCGCCACAGTTTCTTCGGCCGGGTGACGTAGTTGAGCTAGGTATTGACGGCCTGGGTACATCGAGGCAGGAAGTGGTTGCCTCGTCTCAGTAGGAATCCCGAAGGCAGCCTATGGATTCGTCCCCAAACGACGCCCGGGAGGTGCGCACTGCGCCCAAAAAACTCGGTGCCACACTTATGCGGCTCGGACCGGGGATGATCATCGCCGGATCGATTGTGGGGAGTGGTGAACTGATCGCTACGACCAAAGTCGGCGCGGAGGCGGGTATCTGGTTGCTTTGGCTGATCGTGGTCGGCTGCGTGATCAAGGTTTTCACCCAGGTTGAGATCGGGCGGCACACGATTCTGCACAGCGAGACGCCGTTAAAGGCACTGGATCAGTTACCCGGACCGAGGCTTCGGGTAAGCTGGCTCGTTTGGCTGGTGGTCGCTATGTCCTGCCTCATCGTGACGCAACAGGGAGGTATTGTGGGCGGTGTAGGCCAGGCATTGACGATCGCCTGGCCGATCACCGAAGCCGGTGAGGTTCATGAGACGAGGAAGGACGCGATTGTCCAGGCGCGTCTGGAACGGACGATGGCTGCATCAGCCGATGTTGGAGAAGAGGAAACTTCCCGCCTTTCGGACCGAATCGCACAGCTCGAATCCCGCGTGGAAACGTCGGCCGAACCGCCGGACGCACACATCTGGTCGGTGTTATTGGCGCTCCTGACCTCTTTTCTGCTCTATGTCGGGCGCTACCGGTTCATCCAGGCATTCGCGACGGTTCTCGTCGGTCTCTTCACGTTGATCACGGTGATTTCCGTGATACTCGTTCAGCAGACGGGGTGGGCGCTTACTTCTTCGGATCTGATCAACGGCTTTTCGTTCTCCGTTCCGCCTGCCGTTGAGGGCACACAACCGGTCACCACCGCACTTGCCGCATTCGGCATCATCGGGCTCGGTGCGGCCGAACTGCTGATGTATCCCTATTGGTGTCTGGAGAAAGGATACGCCCGCTGGACCGGCAAGCGCCGTGAGACACCCGCGTGGAAAACGAGGGCTCGTGGCTGGATCCGCGTGCTGCAGATGGACGCTTGGCTCTCCATGGTCGTCTATACGATAGCGACCGTGTCCTTCTACATGCTCGGGGCTTCAATCCTGGCGGCCTCCGGACTAAATCCGGCCGGATCGGACATGGTTCGTACCCTGTCGGCCATGTATGTCCCGGTATTCGGCGACTGGGCCCGGCCGGTGTTTCTGACCGGAGCCGTGGCGGTATTGTATTCGACGTTTTTTGTTGCGGCCGCGAGCATGAGCCGGCTTTTGGCAGACATGCTCGCGCAGTTCGGACTCACGGCAAAAGACGAGACGACGCGCGTGCGCTGGGTTCGCCGGATCGGTGTCGCCTGGCCGATCGTCGCCATTGCACTGCTGCTGACGGTTCGTCAGCCCGTTGCGATGGTACTTGCCAGCGGTACGATGCAGGCATTCATGTTGCCGTTGCTCGGCGCTGCAGCACTCCACTTCAGATACAAACGAAAAATAGCGGGACTTGAGCCCGGACGGCTTTGGGATGTGTTCCTGTGGCTGTCGTTCGCCGGATTGCTGCTGGCCGGTGTATGGACGGTGGTTAATCTGCT
>CAZIIP010000080.1:10247-11310 GCA_964539455.1 uncultured Rhodothermales bacterium | reverse complement strand
TGGACTATCTTTCCCTTGAATCGCCCCGACTTTTCCGGAGACTTGTTTAGTTGATTCCGCTTCCGGAGATCGGCTCTCCATTTTGCGGTAGTAATTTTCTTCGTAGTCGACCGGTGGAATATAGCCGATCGGTTCAAGGAGGCTATGGTTATCGAACCACCAAACCCACTCGAGTGTGGCGATTTTGTCAGGGGCCAGCAGCTTGCCCCACCCGGGGTCACCAGTATTCCTTACCCCCCCGGCGGTGTGTATTCCGGATTTACTGGCCGATTAAATCCGGATTCTACATCTGAAATGCAGATCCCACTTCAAATTGACCACTCACTCCATTTCAATTTAGCCACCGATTCCGGATGTTTTTGGCCACCCTTACGGGGCAATTTGGCTACCTCTCCGGAGGTTTGTGGCCACCCCGTGCGGAGGCATTTTGAGCGTGAGCGGCGGAGCCGCCTTATCACCGGCTCTTATTTCACCCGCGATAGGGAAGGAGCTAATACCAGATCCGGACCGCCGCAAAGAAACATCCGGGCGAAACTGCGACTTAAGCATGAGATTGGCTTGAGCGATTGCCGGATCGCCGTTGCATCCTACACTTCGCGTGGCTGCGACGTCACCCAACTCGAGCGCGCAGGCGAGCGCGGCACCTGCCGGCCCCTTCAGACGGATTCGAGAAGGGGCGTCTGGATGAGAACTCCCGAGGAAAGGGAGTTCGACACGAGGACCACGGACGCGAAGCGGATGTGGGACGACTGATGGAGCGACGACGAGCAACGCGAGTCGGAGCGGAATAATCTCTCCAGGCCCACTGGAAAAAGTCGATCGCCGAGTCACCTGTGCTCGTGCTGTAATTGGTTTTTTCGGGTTCAGATCTGTCTGCAGCAGATTTCTGCATCAATCCTGCGGGTTTTTTTGCCTTGTGGGAGCCCTGATGATACATTTATCCCGATAGCGGTCGATGTATCTGGAAAACTGCGATGGCTGCGGCAACTGCGAATGCGCCCGCCCGCGTTCGCGACCGGTATTGAATGAACGTTACCAGGCCGACCTGGCGTTGGCCTGAGTG
>CAZIIP010000080.1:0-10237 GCA_964539455.1 uncultured Rhodothermales bacterium | reverse complement strand
CATTGGAAGTGAGCGATATCGCTCCGTGTTGACGCTGGATTTACCACCACCTAAAGAGGAAGTGCAATGGTTAGCAAGCACGTTTTTATTGCCTTTTTTGCCGCTCTTTTTCTCCTGACTTCATGTGCGGAAAACGAGCCGGAGACCGAGGCCATCCCTAACAGGCATTTTGTCGAGATTCCCGAGGGCGAACCCGGCCAAAAGCGGGTACTCGGCATTCTAGGAGATGCCTACCATCCTGCGGCATACCTTCACCGGGGCGTCCTGGGCGGACTGATCGAGGAGGGCTGGCAGGCCGTCACCGTGATGGACTACATTAATATTCCGTGGGACGATTTTGACAGTTTTGATCTCATCGTGATATGCCGGCACGGACTGGACAATATCGACATGTTCACGGTACGTGGGGGTGACGGGTATCCGGATGGAGAATGGAAATTCTGGTTGACCGCCGAACAGGAGCAGCGCTTCGTTGACTATGTGGAAGGTGGAGGCCGTTTTTTAATCTATCATGACGGATTCGGGCACTACGAATGCGGTCGCGGGATTACGCAACTGGCCAAATCCTGCTTCATTACCCATCCGCCGCGCAATACGATTACGGTCTCACCTACCGGACTCATGCCGGAACTGTCCGAAGGCATTGAACCCTTCGAGATTTTCGAAGAGGAGTTCGTCGTAGAGATGGATGAATCGGAAACCTCCGTGTTTCTCGAAAGCCATTCACCGGAAAACGGCCGCCATGCCCAGGCATGGGCACATCCGTTTGGCGAAGGTAAGGTTGCGGTGATGATTCCGGGACATGACCACTCCGTCATTTCGCACCCCATGGTGCAGCAAGCCATTACGAATATATTTGGCTGGCTTAACGAGTAGTCTGGACACCCAGCGCTAACACATTAACTCAGAAAAAGCGAGCCATGTATCGCCTTACACTTCTGGTATGCCTTCTAATTGTGTATAGCAGCAGCGTCAACGCGCAACCGGCGGAAGATTATTACACGGTCCCGGTTGAGGAATTTCGTAAGAGTGTCGAGGGATTCTGGTTGGGCCAGCTCGTCGGGAACTACATGGGCTTCCCATTTGAGAATCGGTATGTCGAAGAACCGGTGCCCGAATTGATCGATCGTTATGTCACGGTCGAAAACCGGGGCGATCTGAACATCAACGACCGCGATTTACGTGGATATATCCATGCATTTGCCCAGGGTACCGAAGGCGCTTTCTCTGACGACGATACGGACATCGAATTCGTGACGCTGCACGCGGTGGAGAAGTATGGGTTGGACATCACCTACGAGGAGATCACCGAGGCGTGGAAGACCCATATCAACCGGAAAATCTGGGTTGCCAACCGGACGGCCAATCACCGCGAAACGAGTCTACAGTGACATGTCTGCCGCTGGATGAACCATGGATAAGGCCAGGTCAATAGCAACAAATATCACGCTCGTAGTAGGCAGTATCCTACTTGTGTTTCTGGTCCTGGAGGTAGTGTTACGCCTGTTTAATCCACAGGTATTTCAGGCGACGGAGATGTTCGAACCAGACGAGCATCTGGGGTGGAGATTCATTCCGGAAAGCAGGGGCTATATTGTCTACGATGGAGGAGCGGGCAATTTTGTCGAGACGAATTCCGATGGTTTTCGTGATGATGAGTTCACTCCAACACCTGATTCTATCAAAACAGTGCTGGTGTTTGGTGACTCTTTTGTCACCAATATGTCTGTGGAAGCGAGTAATGTCTTTACCGAGGTCATTCAGGCAAAACTGGCTGGTACGGATGTCCGCAATCTCGGCGTTAATGGTTTCGGGCAAGTACAGCAGTACCTGATGCTCCGCGAGCGACTCGAACGGACGGCACCAGACCTTGTGATCTTTGTCGTCTATGTCAGAAATGACTTTCTTGACAACGTAGGCGCTAACTGGAAATATCCACGACCCTACGCTACGCTGCGCGATGATGGGCAGTCCGTAGAGTTGCACGCTCCTGAGGACGCTAATAGAACGCAAAAAGCTGACAATCACACTATTAGATCATTCATCGAGAGGTCCCATAGCTATGTGTTTGTGGGCCGCCGCATCAGATTTGTTTACTCGAGATATGTTGACCGGCAAGACGTGACGCACGCGCAAACCAATATCCCTGAGATATACCTGTGTAGTACGGAGCTAAACGAGCTGATAGCCAGAATGGACGCCGTGATGGAGGAGATGCTTGTGTTAATGGCCGATTATTGTGCTGTCAGGGGCATCCGGTCGGCTTTCTTGGTTGCTCCGTCATTGGTCCAGGTGCAAAATGAGCTGTGGGATCAGCTGGTTTCCCGTGATGATGTGGCATCATCCTCGCTGAGTCGATCGCTGCCGAATACAAAGATTGTTGAGATGGGCGAGCGAAACGGAATCAAAATGATGGATCTCTTGCCGGTCCTGCTGCAGCGCTGCAACCAGGGAGAAAGCTGCTACAACCGCCTGGAACAGCACTGGACGGCCTATGCCAACCGTGTGGTCGCCGACACGGTCGCCAACTTCATCGCTGTGAGCTTCTACCCGCTACGTTCAAATGAAATGTAAAGCTTAACTACCCGCTTGCGTAAACGGGGGAACAGCAAGCAGCAATATTGCCCCCCCCCGGCGAACGCTGCATTCGAACCAGCTCCCACCCACCTACACCCGGAAACGAACACTCCCCAATGCCGTTTTCGTTTTATCGTCATTTCCGTCAAGATCGGTATCTGCGTGCGACTGCCCGTCTTCCGTACCATTGTCCTCGTTTCGATTGCCGCCGGCTCTGCTGCCTCGGGACACTACCCGGCAGCATCGTTCTATCGGCAGATCGACTACGGATCGGAGGCGGTTAATAATCCCCTGATGATTTTTACAAACGATGCCTTTGACATCCTTCAGCGCTACGGCTGGTATCTTTCTGGATCGGGAGGGCAGCTTGCCGGCTTCGCTGGTCTACAGTGGCGTGCACGACCAGCGGTGGAACATCAAGGTCTGTCCGGGCGTCCTGCAGCGTGACAAATTCAGGCCCGGTAGGTGGTTTCATGTAACGCGATCTGGCGGCGTTGTCGGTGGAATCGGCCTCCGCTGGTCGCCGGGTCTTGCCGGTTCGATTGGTAGATGAGTCACGCCGGGACATCGTGCGGAATCCGGGTGTTGCCACATCCGCTCATGCTTCGAGACCAGCGCGTGCCGGCGACTGTCTCGAGCTATCTGACCGAATAGGAAGGTGCCGATATCCATCAGAGAAACGACGGAAGGGGACCTTGAGGACATCCTCCGTGTCGAATCCGCTGCCTTCGGAACGGAAGAAGGTCCCGTGATCGCGGACCTCGTCGCCGGTTTGCTAGTGGACACGACCGCTCAGCCCGTGTTGTCGCTGCTTGCCTGCGAAGGAGACCGGCCGGTCGGGCATATCCTGTTTACCAGAGCTGACCTGGAACCCGACCCCCAGGGCATCAAAGCGGCAATTCTGGCGCCGCTTGCGGTAATTCCGGAGGCGCAGTCGCGAGGCATCGGCCGGCAGCTTGCGGAGGAGGGGATAAGCAAGTTGGAAATACAGGGCGTCGACCTTGTTTTTGTACTCGGGCATCCCGCCTATTATCCGCGCTTCGGTTTCGTGCCCGCCGGTGCGGCCGGCTTCGAAGCGCCGTTTCCGATTCCGGAAAAAGATGCCGAGGCATGGATGGTGCTCCCGCTTCGGGCGGGGCTTCTCGGCGCTGTAGCAGGAACGGTACGCTGCGCAGATGTAATGAACCGACCGGAACACTGGCAGGAGTGAGCCCCGGCAGGCCAACCGGGACCGAAGCGGAATGTCCAATTGACCGCGAGACATCGCGTGGTGGCTGACGCGGAAGGCGTAGGGAATACCCCGATCTGTCTACCTCATTGCCTACCGTTTCAGATAGTTCGAAACCGGCACGAGAAGCAGCCACCCGGTGAAACCGACGGTGATGTACGGTCGCTGGACGATGTCCGCAACGATGAAGCCGAGTGCAAACATCTGATCGAGGCCTAAAATAGGAGAGCCTGTGGAGCATGGCGTAGAAGAAGGCAAAGAGTCCGAGCGGAAGCAGAGCGAACACCCAGACAATCGTTTTGTCATTCTGCAGTATCCGTTTTTTTGATCCGGTGCCGTACGTGAAACGGTCAGTGATCGTCCCGATCGGCACCGGGTAGTTTTATCACCCCGGTACCTGGCACCCGACACAAGATGTGACCGGCAATTTTGCTTCCCGTTCGTCACCCTGGGCCGCTTTTCCCGGGTCGGCAGATCGTGGATGAAAGGCGTACGGGCAATGCTATAATTGCCGGTTGTACGGGAAGCGTTCCGATCTGTCGGAGGCGCATCGGCAAGAGAGGCTTCCGTGATCGCATTTCCGGGTTTCGCTTAAACGGGCCGGGTGTTACCATAAACAGCCGAGATCGTATCCGACCAGAATGCAACCGGAATCATGAACGTCCTTAGCTTCAAACTTGTCTCCGGTGCCGCAGCCGTACTCTTTCTTGTTGCCGGCTTGCCTTTACGAAGTCAGCCGTCCGATGCCCGGACACGGGTGCTCATCTTGGCCGACATGGGCAATGAGCCCGACGAGATGCAGCAGATGGTCCACATGATCGTCTGCTCCAACGAGTTCGATCTCGAGGGTCTCATTGCCGTTACCGGCAAATATCTTCAACCCGCCTCGCCCGATCCGTACAAGCGGGTCACACATCCCGAGCTGTTTCACGAAATCATCGATGCCTACGAAAGAGTCCTCGACAACTTGAAGCAGCACGCTTCCGGCTGGCACGAGCCGGACTACCTGCGCCGTATCGTTGCCGCAGGACAGCCGGGATACGGACTTGCCGATACCGGTCCCGGCAAGTCGAGTCCGGGATCGGACCTGATCATCGAGGCGGTTACAAAAAACGACCCGAGACCTCTCTGGATTGTCGTCAATGCGGGTTCCAACACGCTGGCCCAGGCGCTGATCGACTACCGAGCCTCGCATACACCGGAGGAAGTCGAGGCGTTTGTGGACCGTATCAGGGTTTTCGAAAACGGTGCGCAAGACAATGCAGGCGCCTGGATCGCCGCAGAATTTCCCGAAATACACTGGATCCGCAGCAACTACCAGACCTACTGCTACGGGGGACCGGACTGGGAGGGAGGGATCGACGACTGGGAGCACACCGGCCGCCTGGGGCCTCATACATGGGGAGATTTTCCTTACAGTGCCACCGGTCAACACCAGTGGGCGCTCGAGCACATCAAGGGCGGTCACGGACCACTCGGCGCGGCGTGGCCGATACGACAGTTCGAAAACGGCGAGATCGTCTTTCTCGAAGGAGGAGGCACGATTCCGTTTCTGGGTCCCGTCAACCGCGGGCTTTTCTCGATAGACCATCCGCATTGGGGCGGATGGGGAGGCCGGTTCACGCGGGAGAAAGAAGAGAACTACTGGTCAAAGCACGAAAGTGTGCGCGTAGACGAAGAAAATGTGGCTCCGTTCGGGGTTTATGCGGAAGCGGCCGATCACTGGATAAACCCGGAAACGGGGGAGGAATACCGGGACATCTTCGCACCCGTCTGGCGCTGGCGCCGGGCGTTCTTCAATGATTTTACGAGTCGTATGGACTGGTGCGTAAAGCCGTTCGAGGAGGCAAATCACCACCCGGTTGCGGCCTTTGCCGGCGACCGATCCGACAGTATCGTCCGGCTTTCCATCGAAGCCGACCAGGAACTCGCACTCGATGCATCGGCGTCGCGCGACCCCGATCTGGATGCGCTTGCGTACCGGTGGTGGTACTATCCGGAAGCAGGCACCTTTGAAGGAGCTATTCATATTACGAATCCGGAGCAACCCTCCGCCTCCGTACTGTTGCCGGCGAACGCGGCCGGGACGCAGATCCATGTCATACTTGAGGTCTATGACGACGAAAGAGAACGTCCTCTGTATGACTACCGTCGAATTGTGATTGACGTCAAACAGGAATGATCCGGCGGAATCTGCGGTGGATCCGGAAAAGGTTGACCGGGGAGCCCATCTTCTCCAGCACCTATTTCATTCAATAAAACAATGTTTAGGAAATCGGAAAAATGAATGATCATTCTACTATTGCGAAAACAATTTACAATTGTTCGTTCGCCTTTGTATTTATGTCTTTTGTATTTACCCCGTCGGCTTTTTCACAGATTGAGTTCGATGTGGAGAGCGGCGCCGTATTCATGGGATACAACGATGTGCGGATTCCGGGTGATGCCGGCACACTTTTCTCTCTTTCGGAGGAACTGGAGGCGGATACGGAGTTCTTCTACCGCTTTCGGTTGTTTTACGCGCTTGGAGAGCGGCACAACCTGGGTTTGTTGTATGCACCGCTGTCTCTTCGTTCGAGCGGACAACTCGATCGTCCACTGGTATTCGAAGGTGAGACGTTTTCGGCAAACATTCCGCTCGAATCTACGTGGCGATTCAATTCTTACCGGCTGATATACCGCTACGATTTTCTGAATAGGGAGAGGATTGAAGCGGGAATCGGATTGACGGCAAAAATCCGGGATGCGGAAATCAACGTCAGGGGTGGTGGTCTGGAATCGAAGAAAACGAACGTCGGTTTTGTACCGATCGTGCATTTCCGCTTCTGGTGGCATCCGGTTAACAGGCTCGGAATACTGATCGACGGTGACGCGCTTGCGGCGCCTCAGGGTCGCGCGGAAGACATTCTGGCATCACTCACGGTGGCTTTGTCGGAGCGAATCGACCTCAAGCTCGGCTACCGGTTACTCGAAGGCGGTGCCGACAACGACGAAGTGTACAACTTCGCTTGGATCAATTACGCTGCGGCAGGACTGATCGTATCTCTGTAGGAAGCCTCAGGGTATCGGTCTTTTCGCCGAACGTGTGTCGGGTTTGGAATGCGACAACCGTTTGGGGAGGGGGTGCCGGCTCCCGTTTTTCCGACCCACTCGAAAGTAGAAACAGATCCTTCCTTCCAAGTGGACGAAGTTCAGACAGCCTATGGGATCAGGTGCCCGGCACCGCAACCGGTACCCCCGCCTCTTCGTGCTCTCCCGGCTCTTCCCGGCCCATCGCGAAACGTCGTTTCCTGACCTTCGAGCGTGCCAGTATCGTATAGAGCACCGGCACCAGCACAAGCGTCAGAAAGGTGGAAAAGAGCATACCACCGACAACGGCAACGCCCAGCGGCTGACGGGCCTCGCCACCGGCACCAATCCCGAGTGCGATCGGCAGAATCCCGAAAACGGTCGAAAATGCCGTCATCAGAATGGGCCGCAACCGCGCCGCAGACGCCTCTACGACGGCGCTGAGGACCGTCTCTCCCCGCTCGCGTAACTGGTTGGCAAATTCGACGATCAGAATCAAATTCTTCGCTACCAGGCCGATCAACATGATCAGACCGATCTGCGAGTAGATGTTCATCGTCAGGTCAAAAAGCCACAGTGAGAAAAGCGCACCCACCACGGCAAGCGGCACCGCGAGTAAAATGGTGATCGGGTCGATGAAGCTCTCGAATTGTGCCGCCAGCACCAGGTAGATGAAGATGACCGCAAAGATGAACATGAAATAGAGGTTCGAACTCGAATTTCGGTATTCAAACGACGTACCGGCAACATCCGTGGTCATTCCCTCGGGAAGCACCTCCGCCGCAATGCGGTCCATATCTTCGAGCGCGTCACCCAGACCCACACCGGGTGCGAGGTTGGCCGTGATCGTGACCGAGCGCTGCCGGTTGTAGTGGTTCAGTTCCTTGGGCGCGACGGTTTCCTGGACATTGACCACCGTTGCCAATTGTACAAGACCGCCGTTTCCGCGGACATACAGCTCGGATATTTCATCCGGCGTGGACCGTTCCGACGGCCGCATCTGGGCAATCACATCATACTGTTTCGTTCCCCGCTTGAACTGGGTGATTCGACGGCCACCCAGCAGCATCTCGAGTGTCGCACCGATGTCCGCTACCGATACCCCCAAACCCGCCGCACGGCGGCGGTCGATGGAGATGTCGAGCTGCGGCTTGTTCAACTCGAGGTCGGTCCGGGGCTGCACCAGATAACCCAATTCGGCAAGGCGTACCATCATTGTGTCCGTTACCTCGTTCAACCGGCTGTAGTCGTCCCCCTGGATGACGTAGGAGACGGGCTGCGTATTGCCGCCGAGGCCGGAGGGATTGATGAGATACGCATCGACACCCGGGATGGCATAGATCTGCGGAAAGAGCGAGGCGACGATTTCTTGCTGCGATCGCTCGCGTTCATTTTTGGGCTTGAGCAGAAAGAACAGAAATCCGTTTGTCACCTGACCCGGACCGCCGAATCCCAAACCTGTCGCCGTGAAGAGCCCCTCGCGCTCCGGCACGGGCAACAAAATTTCTTCGATCCGGCGCATGTACCGGTCCGAGTATTCCAGTGTTGCTCCTTCGGGGGCAATCATGATGCCGAATGCCGTACCGCGGTCCTCCGTGGGCGTGAGTTCCTGGGGCAACAGGTTGAAGAGATACAGTCCCGCCCCGATAAGCATGATTGTTACCGCCGATACGATCAAACGGTGGCGAACCACCACCTGCAGCGTCCCGCGGTATATGCGGTCCAAAAACCTGAAAAACGCGTCAAAAGACCGCGAGGCGAGGTTCTGTTTCCCCGTGTGGAGAGGACGCAGTACGCGCGAGCATAGCATCGGCGACAGTGTCAGCGCCACAAACGTGGAGATGGTGACTGCTATCGCGATGGACACCCCGAATTCGTTGAACAGGCGTCCGACACTGCCCGTCAGGAACGCCAGCGGGATGAAAACCGCCACAAGTGCGACCGTGGTTGCAATTACCGCGAAGCCGATCTCTTTTGCACCATCCATCGCCGCTTGCATACGCGACTTGCCCATCTCCATATGCCGATAGATGTTCTCCAGCATGACGATCGCATCGTCCACTACGAGACCGATTGACAGCACAAGTGCAAGCAACGTGAGCACATTCACCGAATAGCCGAGGAAATACGTAAACGCAAACGTCCCGACGATCGAGATGGGGATGGCAAGAAGCGGAATGAGCGTAGCGCGTGGACTCTTCAGGAAAAACAGTACGACGATGATGACGAGCAGCATCGCGATAAACAGCGTCTGCGCCACCTCGTCCACCGAATCCTCGATATACGTTGACGAATCGTAGGCGATGAACAGGTCCATGCCTTCCGGGACACTTTCCGCGAGGCCCGGCAACGCCGCTCTGATTTCCTCCGCCACGTCGACCGTACTGGCTCCGGAAAGCTTGACGATCCCGAGTCCGACGGTGGGTGTCCCATTGAAGCGTGCGATGGTCCGGTCATCTTCCGCACCCACCACAACTTCTGCAACGTCCCGAAGCCGCACCACGTCATCGCCACGCTGGGTGAGCACAATCGACGCAAACTCTTCCTGGGTGACCAGTTCTCCTCGTGTCCGAACCGCAAACTCTCGTTGGTTTCCCTCAACCCGGCCGCCCGGAATTTCCGCGTTGGCTCTTCTTATCGTGCTCTCGACATCGGCCGTCGTCAGACCGTGCGCCGCCAGCCGCAACGGATCGATCCAGATACGCATGGCATACCGACGCGCGGCACCAATGAATACGCGTCCGACACCCGGCACACGCAACAGGCGCTCTCGCACCACCAGTTCAGCCGTTTCAGTAATTTCCAGGGGCGAGAAAACCTCGCTCTTCAGACCCAACCAAATGATGGGCTGTGCATCGGCATCAACTTTGGCAACCACCGGATCCTCCGCCTCTTGCGGCAGCCGGCCGCGAACGCGCGAGACACGGTCGCGTACATCATTTCCCGCCACATCGACATCCCGATCGAGATCAAACTCAATGGTGATGGATGATCCCTGCTCGACACTGCTCGACGTGATGGTTTTCACGCCCTGAAGCGTCGCAAATTCTTCCTCCAGGATGTTGGTTACCTCCGTTTCAACCACGCCCGCATTGGCTCCACGATAGAAGGTCGATACGGAGATGATGGGCGGATCCACATCCGGATACTCGCGCACGGCAAGCCGCGAAAGCCCCAAAATGCCGATCAGAACGACGACAATGTTAAGAACGGTTGCCAGAACTGGACGCTTTATCGAAATCTCACTTAGTTTCATTCCGTACCTCTTGCCCCGGCGTTGATATGACGTCGCTTGTCGATGGAGAAACCTTCACGCCGTCGCGAAGCTTTTGCTGGCCGGCACGAACCACGATATTTCCGCTG
>CAZIIP010000079.1:6613-11388 GCA_964539455.1 uncultured Rhodothermales bacterium | reverse complement strand
AAAAGGGGAACGAAGAGTGTATCTAAACCAATTCTTTAGGGAAAGGTCCCAGTATTTCGTGTCCGCTTTGTGTCACCAGGACGTCATCTTCGATACGGATTCCGCCCATCGGCTCGAAATAGATTCCCGGTTCGACCGAGTGGACCATTCCCGGCTGCAGGATGTCGCTGCTCCCCGGTTGAAGCATCGGGAAGCCTTCGTGGTATGCCAGGCCCAGAGCGTGACCGGTGATGTGTGGGAAGGCATATTCATAACCCGCCTCGGCAATGATCCTGCGGGCAACCGCGTCCACTTCTCCCCCGGTTTTTCCGGGCGCGACCGCCTCGGTGGCCGCTTCTTGTGCTTTCCTGACCACCTCATTGATCTCGCGTTGCTGGTCGCTCGGCCGGCCCGCAACACGGGCTCTTGTTCGGTCCGCCCAGTACCCGTCGGCGACCACCGCCAGTTCGAGCAGGGCCACATCGCCGTCGTTCATGGTCCTGGTGGTGGTAACTTCCATCGGTCGATAAGCGATTGCCGTCTCTTCGGGTCCGGTCGCTACCTGTGCAAAGGCACGCACCTTGGTGGCTCCTCTGTAGCCGGTACCGCGCACCATCACATCCGCTTCTACCGCTGCCGCAAGGGAGACACCCGATTGGCCCGGCACTACCGTTTCCCGGAATTTCTCAAGCGCAAACACGGATATTTCATTGACGATTCGGATTTTTTCCTGTTCGTGGTCCGTTTTGCGTGCCCGTTCCTTCAGAATCAGGGCTGTGGCATCGACGAGGTTGTCGTGACCGAACACTTCCCCCAGCATTTCCCTCGTGCGCATTGCCGGAGGGTACTGTTCCGCCGCATTGAACGCAGGGGCTATTTGTTCGAAGTTGCCTTCGTAGCCGATGCTCGTCCAGCCGTTGCTATGTTTCAAGTCCGTTAACGCCCGCTGAATGCCGGCGAACTGGTCATCGGCTCCGACGACACCATATTTGTACGACATGGTCTCGAGATCCCAGAGTTCGGCTGCTACCTCGCGCTCCTCTGTGTCCGGGTGAATGCAAACCGCTTTTCCATCGGCCGGCATCACGACGAAATTCCAGCCGCACAGCGGCCAGTAGCCGGAAAGCATCACGACGTTTTCAGGCAAACGACACACGAGGGCATCAATTTGCGCATTTGCGAGAGCGGATTGCATATTGGCGATTCGCTGGCTGTCCATGTTTCGCTTCGTTCTAGACGTGGAGGATTGTCACCTGGTCGGCCGAGGCCGCATAAATGGTATCAATTGACCTCGTACGGTATGATGATTTAGGATGAAATTCGAATGGATGTGTGCCGGCTTCGCTTTCTCCGGGCCGTTTGTCGGGAAAAATGCATCTGTTGCCGACCTGGCGAGGCGAATATTCGTCTGAATCTTTGTAACATCCTGAAAATGCTTTTTTGTTAAATCCGAACCTGAACCACATGTCCAACGACATCAATTATACGCCACCCAACGAGATGCCGCCGGTGCCTATTCATCCCGTCCTCGAGGGGCAAAAAGCCATCATAACGGGTGCCAGCAAGGGCCTTGGAGCGGCGATCGCCCTCGGATTCGCCCAGGCAGGCGCCGACGTGATCGTCAATTACTACTCGGACCAGTCCGGCGCTGAAACCGTCGTTGAGAAGATTAAGGCGATGGGAGGTACCGCCTACGCTTTCAAGGCGGACGTAGCGGTCGAGAAAGACGTCATCCAGATGTTCGATTTCATGCTCGACAAACTCGGGCGCGTCGACATTGCCGTTCCGAATTCCGGTATTCAGCTGAATGCCCCGATCGATGAAATGAGCATTCACCAGTGGCAGCGCGTTATCGACATCAATCTGACGGGACAATTTCTCGTCGCGCGCGAAGCGGTCAAGGCGTTCAAACGGCAGGGAATCGACAAGAACATTTCCTACTCTGCCGGAAAGATCATCCATATGAGTTCGGTGCATGATATCATTCCTTGGGAGAACCACGTGAATTATGCCGCCGCAAAAGGGGGCATCATGTTGCTCATGAAGAGCATTGCACAGGAAGTGGCTCATCTGAAGATCAGGGTGAACGCCGTTTCACCGGGCGCCATCCGGACTCCCATGAACGTGGAAAAGCTCACCTCTCCGGAGATTTTTGACGACCAGCTGCTGAAGCTGATTCCATACAAAAGGATCGGTGAACCGGAAGATGTTGCCCGCGCAACCATCTGGCTGGCGTCAGACGAGTCCGATTACGTGAACGGCACGACGATCTACATCGATGGCGGCATGACGTTGTATCCGGGATTTATAGGCGGAGGATGAGGGTAGTGTGGGGTGATGAGCGGGTGAATAGGTGAGAAGGCACCTCAGACCTCTCACGCCATGCCGGCACCCGTAAGCGCACAGCGTGCTGTGGCCCGGAGGGACTCAGACCTCTCACGCCATGCCGGCACCCGTAAGCGCACAGCGTGCTGTGCCCGGAGGGACTCAGACCTCTCACGCCATGTCGGCACCCGTACCAGGTGGACCGAGCCCGTCAAATCGTATACGCCGAGTAACCGCCGTCGATCGGAAGGACAACGCCGGTGACGAATCGTGAGGCTTCGGAGAGGAGGAAAAACACACTGCCGATCAGTTCTTCCGGTTCGCCGTAGCGTCCCATGGGCGTATGGGCGATCACCTTCTTGGCGCGGGGTGTGTACTCGCCGGTGTCCTGGTCGATATGCAGGAAGCGCAGTTGTTCGGTCATGAAAAATCCGGGTGCCAGCGCGTTGACCCTGATTCCCGTATGGGAAAAGTGGACCGCAAGCCACTGCGTAAAGTTGGCAACGGCCGCCTTTGCAGCCGAGTATGCCGAGACTTTGGTGAGCGGCGTCAGGGCACTCATCGAAGAGATGTTGAGCACCCCCCCGCCCCCACGCTCAACCATACCGCGCGAGAACACCTGGGTCGTCAGAAACGTCCCGAGAAAGTTCAGCCCGAACACAAAGCGGAAGCCTTCGAGATCCATATCGAAGAATCCAGTCAGATCCTCCCGGTCCAGGTCCTCTATCTCCAGAAACTCCTTTGTCGTGGTCCCCCGCGGGTTGTTTCCGCCGGCACCGTTAATCAGAAAGTCGGGTGCGCCCCAGCGGTCGCAAACGTCGGCATAGCATACCTGAACGCTTTGCTCGTCGAGCACGTCGCAGGCAAAAGCCTGCGCGGTTCCGCCGGCCTCCCGGATCTCGTTCGCCACGCTTGTGGCCGCTTCAAGATTGATATCGAGTATTGCCACCTTTACTCCCGAGGCGCCAAGCGCCCGAGCAATCGTTCCACATAACGCTCCCCCGGCTCCCGTTATTGCTGCTGATTTGCCGGAGAGGTCGAACAAGGATCGTGGATCATTCATGACTTTTGCACTCATATCGGGTGCGCCAGGCTATCTGAAGGTTTTCAGACAACCGGGCTTGTGCCTCAAACGTCCGGATTCGGCATCATAAAATCACGAACCAGTGAGGCGAGCGTGTGGCAGCCCGCCGCAAAGCCCCGGATCGTTCGCGCGCACGCACCGTAGCCATCAAACTCCTCGGGCGTCATGCCGTCGGGTTCGTATGCCCGGTTGAAATCTTCGAACTTAGACTGCAGTTGTTTCAGAATGGCCGGGTCCACCGGTTTGGAGATACGCTCAACTACCGGCACGTCCGACCCGTTGAAACGCTTCTGCCACTTGTAGGGAGGAGAGATGACCACGTCGCCGCCGATGAATTCACTCCAGTGCAGATGATTCCGGAATGCTGCAGACAGCAGGCGCAGCCGGTAACCACGTTCCTGATAGATTTCGTACGCCCGCTTGAAGACGGCTACCCCGGCCCAATCCAGAACGCCCGGATCGACGATGACACCTTCCTTGTTGGCGACCACTTTCAGCCAGTCGTCCGTGCGGCCGACCATAATGGTGCAAACGGGGCCCATCGTCGAGATGTCGCGTCCTTCGGCTTCCCGACGCTTTAGACCACGTTCGACCGCCTCGGCGACGGCAATGGTCTGCGGTACGGTAAAGCTGACGGTTGCGTTGATGCTGACGCCGCGGTAGGTGGCCTCTTCGAACGCCTTGATCCCGGCATTGGTAACCGGAATTTTGACGATCATATTGGGAGCGAGCTTCGAGAATTGCACGGCTTGCTCCACGATAGCGTCGGTGTTGCGATAGAAACGCGGATCCGTCTGGATCGAGAGTCTACCGTTTTTGCCCTTATGCTCATCGAAGATCGGTTTGAGCAATTCTGCACCCTTCACCGACAGCTCCTCAACCAAGCGCCAGGCAATATCGTCCTCCGTCGCCTCCGGCATCTCCTCGATCAACTCGTAGATCCGGTCTTTCCAGAGGTGCATCTCCTTGTCAAGCACATAGTGCGCGATCACCGGGTTGCAGGTAGCACCCACGCATCCATCCGCAATGGAGTTTGTAAGCTCCTCCTGTGATGCCGAGTCATTCCAAAGTACCGTAGGGGTAGTCTGCGTCATGCAGTGGAGCCTGCTCTTGTATTCCGGCCCCATCATATCTGCTGCGTTGCTCATCGTTGGATATTGGATTCAGGTCTAGAGTGAAATCCGGCCACACGCTGTGCCCGATTCAGCTTAGTAGATACGTAAAGATACGTGTGTGTAGCATGGATTTTGTGGAAAGAGTGGGACAATCAGAGGATCGGTTCATCTATACAAGCGGCAAAACGTCAAAGCTGCATTCATTTGCCAAACGCAAAACCCCGGCCCTCGCATGGAGAACCGGGGTTTGTTGCATGTACTATCGCCGCCTC
>CAZIIP010000079.1:0-6513 GCA_964539455.1 uncultured Rhodothermales bacterium | reverse complement strand
ACGGCAGCGGCAGTGAACGCCGGCATGCTACTTCAGCAGCAGCATTTTTTTCGTGCTCACGGCAGCGGCAGTGAACGCCGGCATGCTACTTCAGCAGCAGCATTTTTTTCGTGATGACCGTATCGCCTGCGCGCATCTGATACAGATACGTGCCACTCGACAGGTTCGCGGCGTCGAAGACCACCCGATAGGTTGCAGGTGACTGCACCTGATCGACCAGCGTCTCCACCAGCCTTCCGCTGATGTCGTAGATACTAATCGTCACATGGTCTGCCGTTGCCACGGCGTACTCGATCGTCGTGGAGGGATTGAACGGATTGGGGTAGTTCTCACCCAGCACGAAGCGCTCGGGCACCGTGAGGTCGAGTTCTTCCACGTCTACGGCGGTATCACCCGTTTCGCCGCCGGAGCGAACGACAACCGGTGAAACCATGCCCGGTCCGGCATAGGTCAAAGCGATGTAAGGATCGAAGAGATCGTCCTTGTAGTCGCCCGTGCCGGTTTCCATCGCGCCGAAGATCAGCGGAACGGTCACTTCGGCGACGTCGTCCGGGATGCGCAGACGGTGGTTGGCACCGAAGAGGCTCTCGTTGTCGTAGCCTTCGGTACCGAACTTCATGTCACCCACGCGTGAATCGAACTCCTCGTACATCACCTGGAAGGTGTAGACCGTGTCTCCTTCCACTCGGTCACCTGCGGTGGCACCGTCGTCGAACAGCTGTTGCTCGGTCAGGGCGCCCAGGTTATCCGGACCCCAGTCGGCCCAGCCGTTCGGGGCTTTACTGAGCGGTCCGTTCGCGAATACCGTCTCGTTCCATGTCGTAACCGTTTCTCCGGTCTGGATGTCGGACGGCAGGAAGAGACTGTCGGCGAAGAAATAGAATGCCGGACGCAGATCGACTTCAAACGTGGCCGTGACGGCTTGCGAGAAGAAGTCGTCGAGCGAGGCGTTGTTGAAGGTCGGCGTGCCCGGATCGACGTCCAGACGGCCGTTGCCGTCGGCATCTTCTTCCGTACCGGCAACCGTGACCTTGCGGTTATCAACGCTTTCCCAGCCTACTACGTCGTCACCGCCTTCAGGATCGGGGACGCGTGTGACGAATTTGTACTCGAAGGTCTCAGGAGCTATAACCGAATCCACGTTGACCAGTTTGGAGTACAGATTCGGATCGACAAAGTCCTGAATCAGCGTATCCGCCGTCGTGTCCCAGCCGTTGAACGCACCTGCGACAACCACAACGTCTTCCGCCGGGTCGAAATTGCCGGTAGCGATCTCGACCGTCATGTCGACTTTGAAATCGATTTCCGCGTCGACCGGATCGGGGGCGTCCGCTGCCGGAAGCTCCATTGTCGTGCCGTCGGGCAGAACCGCGACGATCGCAAACGCAGGGCCGTCCTGGTTGGCAGCGGGATCGAGAAATCCGGATGCCACCATGAGACCTGCGAAGCCACCCAAGAGACTGAGATCGGCCTCGAACGAGGCGACTACGGCTGCGGATTTGCTTGCGGAGGCGGGTGCAACGTCCAGGATATACGTACCGGGGGCTGTTACGAAGTAGTCTGTTGTATCCCCATACTTCGCATCCTGTACCACAGTACCCTGGCCGCGTACGACGATGTCGACGGTTGGGGCATCGGTAGCACCGTGCAAGACGGCACCTTCGACCATTGTCGGATCGTCAGCCACCTGTTTGGCTGCCATGGAAATCAACTCGAATCCGATCTCCTCACCGTCCGGATTTTCGGCGAACTGCGCGGGATCCAGTACACCGTTGGCTGCGGCGATGTAGGCCTTTCCGGCCGTGAGCGGACCCACCGGGATTGTAGCGATAACCGCTCCACCTGCTGGTGCGATACCGACCTGGTGCTCGACGGCTGCCGGCACCATCATAAATGGTGTGGCTTCACGGAAGCCGAAATCCGCCAGCAACGGCTCGGCGCCGTCATTCAGATAGACATCAACCGCTGCGGCTGCCGGATCGGCCGCATTGTGCACGATTTGAAGCATGGCAGCTTCGGGTGCATCGAGCGTACCTCCGGTTCTAACCACCGAGGCCGACCCGTCGGGACCGACGACGATGTACGGGTCATAGAGGGCATCCTGAATGCCTGCAGATGTCTCCATTGCACCGAAGATCAGCGGGATTGTCACCTCTGCGACGTCGTCCGGGATGGTCAGCCGGTGGTTGGCTCCAAACAGGCTCTCGTTGTCATAGCCGTCCGTGCCGAATTTCATATCGCCGACGCGGGCGTCGAACTGCTCATACGACACCTGGAACGTATAGACGGTATCGCCGGCAGTGGCATCTCCGCCGGATGCGCCGTCATCAAACAGCTGCAATTCGGGACGCGCACCGAGGGCGTCCGGCCCCCAGTCCGCCCAGCCACCGGGCGCATTGCTCAACGGGCCGTTGGCAAAAACGGTCTCGTTCCAAGTGGTAACGGTTTCCCCTGTCTGAATATCCGAGGGAAGGAAGAGACTGTCGGCAAAGAAGTAGAACGCCGGTCGAAGGTCCACCTCAAAGGTCACCGTTACGGCCTGTGAGAAGAAATCGTCGAGTGAAGCGTCATTGAATGTCGGCGTACCGGGATCGACGTCCAGACGGCCGTTACCATCCTCGTCCGTTTCGGTACCTGTAATGATGAGCTGGCGATTGTCCACGCTTTCCCATCCAACGAGGTCATCTCCTCCTTCAGGATCCGGTTTGCGTGTGACAAATTTATACGCCAGGGTGTCAGGTGTCATCACCGAATCTGCGTCTACCAGTTTGGAGAACAGATTCGTGTCGACGAAATCCTGCACCAGCGTGTCGGCCGTGGTATCCCAACCGTTGAAGCTGCCTGCCACCACCACAACATCGGTAGTGGGGTCGAAATTGCCTGTGGCAATCTCGACCGACATATCCACCTTAAACTCGATCTCTACATCGGTCTGAGCAAAAGCGGAAGCAGTCAACATCAAGGCCAAGGCCATGGCACCGCCAATGTGTAAAGCAGTTTTCATAGCGTCCTTCGTTGATTTGATTGTTGGTCTGCAGGGGTTTCCCGGCGCACGTGCGGTTTGGTCGGGTATCGATCAGACCGACGCCAGCCTATCTCACATCTTATCTGCATGACCTGGTTATTGGAAATCTAAAACGTTACGCCCATAGTGAGCATCTGGGGTCTGCCCAAACGCCCGCTCTGGAATTGTTGGTATACATAGTCAAGCCGGAAGCCCACCGCATTTCCCAGCCCCACCCGGATGCCGGCACCGGCGGCCCAGCCCGAATCGTCGGTTATGGATGCGAATGCGTGACGCAGGCCGCCGCGTATGAAAAAAAGCTCGCGGAACGCATATTCCGCACCCAGATTCGCACTCTCCGAGTTGTCGTTCGGATGGAGTGCATCCGCCTCGAGCGTCAATCGTTGTGCATTTGAATTGATCACGTCGGCAGCCACGCCCACCCGAAACACGAGCGGTAGTGGCCATTTGTCTACTTCAAGGTTGGCAGGAAGACGCGGGTTGTTACCCTCCTGATTCGGAGCTACATCATACGCTACTCTAAGGTCTTTTCCTTCCAATCTCAAGTCCGTGCCAAAATTGGACATTGACATTCCGATGCGGAGATTCTTCACATCGGACCGGTAGAACACGCCCATATCCAGCGCCATACCCGTAGCCGATTCATTCCAAACCGATTGCTGGATGTATTTCACGGTAAGACCGGCCGAAAACCGGTCGGTCAGTGCCCGGGCATACGACAGGCCAACAGCGAGATCCAGTGGTGAAAACTGCTCGCCGGTACCCTCGGGATTGTCAATGGTAGTGACCTCGATCTCACCGTAGTTGAGCGCCATGATGCTGATACCGAGGTGTCCGATGTTTCCTGTGTTCAGGACGGCCGCTACATGTTGGAAGCGGGAATCGACAAACCAGGTGGAGTTGGAGAATTCGACGCCGCTGGTCCGCATTTGCACCACGCCGGCCGGATTCCAGTATAGCGCAACGGGGTCTTCGGCAAGTGCCACATAGGCATTGCCCATGCCCACGGCGCGTGCCCCGACACCTATGCCGAGAAACGGCGCGGCCGTTGTGCCGACCTTGTCTTGTGCCACGGTTGCAAAAGAGCCCCAAATCAGCAGTGCAAGTGCGAGCGCCAGGCTCGATTTCAGCGTATGATAGGTATACATCCAGGTCCTCACTTACTTGATCAGGACGAGTTTTCCGGTTTTCTCGCCGATATCCGGCGCTTCCACATGGTAGAAATAGACGCCGAATGCGGCGTCGAGACCTTCTCTGGTCCGCAAATCCCAACTTACCGTCCCATCGGCGATGCCACTGGTGTGTTCGAGTTGCTTGACCAGCTCACCCCGTGGATTGTAAATGCGGATGACGGCGTTTGCGGGCAGATGGATAAAGTCGATCCGCCGCTCGCCACGTCCACTCGTAATAGTGGGGGGAAGCCTCCCCTCCCACGACGCCGCAGCGACATACGGATTGGGAACGACCTTTATCATGTCCAATTGCTGCTGCGCCGTCTGTTTGTTGACCTCCGCGCCCCTGGTGTCGAAGGTGTATTCGTCGCGAATGGTGTACGGCTTGAATGTGCGGATGAAAAACGCGTCTCCGGGTGAGGGAAAGGCTCCTTCCGCGTCGAGATCGTCGACCCGCATGGCGACCGTCGGCATCGATTCGCCGTTTACCTCTTCGTAGATGAAGATAAATTCATTGCCGTCGAATCTGCCGTTCGCCGTAGCCGGTGCGGGCTCGTAGAATACGAAGTCGACATCACGGTCTTCCGTGATATTTCGCACGGAGAAATAGGTCGGGGTTGCGACCACGGACGGTCCGCGTACGCCAAGCTGGAATCCGCCGATCGACTCGTCGACGATCTGATCGGAGAAACGTATTTCGTAGTCAAACGGCAGTATATCGCCGGTATACCGCCACTGCGATACGTTCGTTCGGGCGACGAACAGTTCCTTGAGTCCCGCAGGATCTTCCCACCCGGTCGTTTCGAGATTGAGCTGCGGTGTATCGTTTTGGAAGAACAGCCGCATGCCGTCGAATACGGTAGAGGCGGCCTCGCTCAGGCGTGCGCGCGACACCAGCGACTGCTCATTCGCGCGTACCGAGAACAAATCTGCATTGGTACCGCCCGAGCTGGACTGGAAAGTGACCGAGTAGGTCGAGGCGTCGGGAATAATCCGGGGATCGAGTACCTGCACAAAAATGTTGCCGGTGGCCGGACCGTCTTGCTGCACCACGTCGCCCAGTACGTCCCCTTCCTGATATCCCAGCACAGGAGCATTGGGTACGACACGAACCACGTTCTTGTCGGTTTTGACTGACCCATCCTCCGCCACCGTTACGGGAAAGTTGTTTTCGGCAGGATAAAACTCGTCGCTGCCCCGGTCATAGGCGGAAACGGCATAGTAGTAGGTCTGGCCGTTTTCCACCTCGGTATCTACGTAGGAATAGCTCAGTCCCGTGTCATCGCCTAGGTCGAAGGGAACTCCTTTAACCCTTTGAAAAACGTCGGCGTTACCAAACCATAATCCCTTGATCCCGTTGTTGAGGTCGTACTGCACCACGGGTGCAATCACCGCCGGATTGCCGTCCTTGTCGGTCACCGCTTGCGGATCCAGAAAGTTCGGGTCCGTGCTCTTATAAATTTTATAGCCCTCAAAGTCGCGGCCCAGAATGGGATCGACCGATTCTTCGGCAACGGAATTCCAGAAGAGGGTCACTTTTCCGTCACCCGGTACCGCCTCGAGCGTGGGTTTATCCGGCGGCCGGGCAAACTGGTAATTGCGGTTGTAGATATCCTGAACGGTAATCACGTTGTTGGTGATGTTCTCCAGCTGTTGCCGGAAGGACGGCCCGCCGCCGAAGACGAGCGCCATTGAAAAGCGAAGCGTCTGGCCGGGTTCGAGACGGAAATAGCCCGAACTGAAGATGAAGTCACCGTCAACGCCGCCTGCCGCCCGGTCCTCTTCCAGTTCCTGGTTGGTCGTAAAGAAACCGGGGGTCATTGTTTCCCACATGAGTTCATCCCTGTTCATGACCAACGCGCCGGGAGGCGTGAAGTAAAAGAACGAGGAGAGACCGACCTGGTCGGTTTCGTTTACGTCGAGGTTGTCGAAATTGGGTTCGCCGTCCGTCGGCACGCCGTCGCCCTCCCCTTCGTCACCCGTGCCTCCCAGTCCGTCTGCGCCGACGTCATCCGTGAGCGGGTTCCAATCCGCATCGTTGTCGATGCCGTCGTCTCCCGCCTCGTCGATCATGGGATTGAGGAATCCGTGGCGGACGGAGTCGGCACGCGTTGCTTCTCTTCCGCGAATATCGCGGGCCAGACCGACCCAGTTCTTGTAGCGAAGCGACGGCAACGTGATCACTTCCTGCTGGAAGTCCTGTGCACGTCTTTCGTAATGGAGGAAGATGTCTTCATCGATGATGCCGTCCAGATCGTTATCTATAAGGTCCTTGTCCGTTACGATCTGTTCCCTGACGAGCGCCTGGGTTTCCTC
>CAZIIP010000078.1:0-11464 GCA_964539455.1 uncultured Rhodothermales bacterium | reverse complement strand
ACGCATTCTGTTCACGATTGATGAAGGTCCTGCGATTGTCGCACAGAGTGTCGACTTCTACGGCCCCGACGGAAAAAACGCAGCGTACCAGTTCCGCAAGGGTGCCGAGCGAGCGCGTTGGAGCGCGTTGCGGCGCCGGCTTACCTATCTCCGTACGGGAGACCGCCTGACCTCCTACGGCCTCTCCCGCATCCAGGACCACATTATCGAGTCGCTTTCCAATGCCGGATATGCCTTCCCGCAGGTAACCGCAGAAACCCGCGTCGACTCCATATCCCGTTTCGCGGATGTACGCATTGTCGTCGACAGCGGCCCGATTGCGACGGTAGACTCCATCCTGGTTATCGGTAATAGCTCCGTCCCCGCCGACATCGTCCGTCGTGGTTTGTCGGTTCGTCCCGGAGACATTTATGAGCACAGGTTGTTGGCCCGATCACAGCGCGCCTTGTTTGCACTAGACCTGTTTCGCCTTGCCCTCGTAGATCTGGCTGACAATCAGACGAGGGATTCCACTGTTTCCATCTCCGTGAGCGTCGAAGAGGCGGCCCATCGATATGTCCGGGCACAGACCGGATATGCCAGAGACGACGGTCTCTCGATCGAAGGTGCGTGGACCCACCGCAACTTTCTCGGCGGAGCACGCAAGCTGTCACTGCAAGCCACCTGGCTGACGGGTATCGCTGCGGTTCGGGTTGACGATATTGGCACCGGAAACCGGCAGCGGATCTCGCTCTCGCTTCACCAGCCGCATATCGGCACCTACAGATTATCCGGAATTCTTTCTCCATACTTCGAGCGCAGGCAAGATACCGCGACGGACGCACTGGAGGCCGGCCTGATCACCAACCTGGTGTACCAGTTGCACCCTTTTCGCCCGTTGAGTTTTCGACACACGTTTGCACGCGCAACCCCCATTCTCGGTACTCGCGAAAGAATCGGATCCGACTTCTACAACAAGTCGCTTGTAGAACTGACGGCCATTCTCGGTAGCGTCGACAACTATGTCAGACCACGTCGCGGCTTCCTGGTGCAACCGTTTATCGAGTATTCCGGCGGTTTGCTTCGTTCGGATGTGGAGTACCTGAAGATTGGAGGAGACCTCACGGCATACCGATCGGTTGGAAGTTTTAATCTTTCGGCTCGGCTGTTCGGAGGCCTGCTCCGGACGTACGGCGCATCGGCTGATCCCGGTGATCCCGTCGCCGCCGAGAGACTTGATCCGGTCCGGTTTTATGCCGGCGGCTCCCGCGACGTCCGCGGTTGGTCGAACCGCGGCCTGGGCCCCAAATCGGTCCGAAAAAGCGGCGATACCGTCGACGGAGTGCAGCAGTACGAATACGAGCCGGACGGGGGCACGCGTAAACTTGCCGGCAGTATCGATCTGGCCATCCCGGTGTTACGATCGAGCGAAAACCTCATGGCGGGGATCTTCCTCGACTTCGGGCAATTGGCACCGCAGGGAACGGCACTGACTCTCGATCCGGAAGCCTTCCGATTCGGATCTGGAATCGGGCTTCGGGTATCGACCCCGGCCGGGATGATCCGCGTTGACCTGGCCACCAAGCTGAATCCGTCTGTTCAGGACCTCCGATCCGCCAACGATTTCGCTGCGGAAGGCGAGAACGCTCCCGTCAAGGCTGGAAGAAGATTTCGGCTGCATGTAAGCCTGGGGAGGGATCACTAGCGACATCATATTTCATATTACGTCTTCAGATCACATACCGACACAACGAGCCGGAGAGTCGCGCCGGAGGATCAGGCCATGGCTGCGCGCAGTTGGTATCGTATCGGTCGTCGTCGTGCTGTTTGCAGGTGTCTTTCTCGTTTTCCTTCATACGCCGCCGGGCCGGAACCTGACCGTCTCGTTGATCGAAACGGCGGTCAACCGCTCGGTTTTCAACGACGGACAATTGAGAATCGGAGCGTTGAAAGGAAATCTCCTACGCGGAGTGCTTCTGACCGACGTTCGTGTCGTTCAGTCAGACGGAACGCTGGCTTCCATCGATTCCATCGGCATCCGCTACCGGCTGTTGCCGCTGGTGGGCAGACACATCAGCGTTGTCGAGATGGACGTTGCCGACGCCGGCATCGCGCTGCGCAGGCGCCGGGATCGAACGTGGAATGTAGGCTCGCTGCTAGGCACAAGCGAGGAAGCGTCCTCCGGCAATACCTGGCAATTTTCACTCGACCGCGGCACGATACGCCGCATCAGCTTTTCCGGCCTCCAATCCGGACGTAGGGAAAAGTTGCTGTGGTCTGCCGACATCCCGAGAGGCCGCGCCACGGGTATCGTCTTCGGTGCCGACACCCTCGGCCTTCGTGTCGACACCCTGCGTGGCGGCATACGCTATCCGGGCCGGACCGATTCCGTCCGCTTTGCGCTGGCAGGCAAACTGACCCCGGCTTGGTTCCAGCTCGATACCCTTCTTTTCGCATCCGATGCCAGTTCAGCCTTCGGTGCCGGCCGGATACCTTTTACGCTTGCACCAGCAGATTCGTCGCGGTTCGATCTGTCGCTCTCACCGTTATCCTTCGCCGACCTCCGGGCGTTCCTTCCGCATCTCGATTCCACCGCCACTCTCGAGGGGCGCCTTGCCGTTCGATCCGGAAACGGCGAGACGATTGGAACCGGACGACTATCTGGAAGTGACGGCATGCACCTCGAGCACAGGACCGTAATCACCAACGATCCTGACGAAGGATTCGATCTGCATTTCGACGCCACACTTGGAGCGCTAAATCCGGCATGGCTCACGGGTAACGGTGAACTAACGGGAAAATTCGATGCGGTGGCACACTTGCAAGTAAGGGGCAAAACGATGGAGAGCGCCTCCGGCACGGGCAAAATCAAACTCGAGCCTTCGGAGTTTCGCGGCCAGGCCATCGGGCGATCGCATCTCGATTTCACCCTTTCAGAGGGAGAGATGAAAATCGGACATATCGCCTCCCTTGCAGGCGGTACAATGACCGGGGAAGCAACCCTCCGTCCGTTCGATACCTTACCGGCATATCGCGCCGGTTTGGAGATCGCAAAT
Organism: uncultured Rhodothermales bacterium; assembly: GCA_964539455.1. GTDB lineage: Bacteria > Bacteroidota > Rhodothermia > Rhodothermales > CAYLXM01 > CAZIIP01. Next base: position 8,429 of record CAZIIP010000078.1, on the reverse strand, counting down.
CTTTCCCTGGCCGATGTCACACAACTATTTGGGGTATCTGAGAAGAGCGGCGTGATATCGGGCACACTCGAGGTCTCGGGCAGGGGCCGGGATTTACGGTCGGCCGAGATCATTGCCGGAGGACAATTCGACCGATCGAGGATCGAGAGTTGCCACATTGAGATGGCGCGGCTGGAGGCAAACGTCGCCGATGCAGGCATTACGCTCTCGTCCAGCCTGCTTGCAAAACGGGCGGACACCTTAAAAACCGCTCCCATGTCACTCAAATTGCGGGCGGGTGCCGGCTTCGACGACACATGGCAATATGAGATGGACGCACTGGAATTCCGTGACATCGACTTGTCGTGCCTTTCCTCCGGAGGCGGCATACCAACAAGCCTGACAGGGTATGCTGCATTTGCGGGCACCGGTCTGAACCTTGCTTCGATGGAGGTCGACGGCTCGGTCGCTCTTGGAGCGTCAGGCATCGGGCCGGTTTCGGTCGACACCCTCGTCATCGAGGCGGCGCTGCAGGACGGGCGCCTGCAAGCCGAAGGACGTGCAGGCAAGCAAAAGGGCTCCGTTTCGGCCGGCCTCACCGCTTCGTTCGATTCCGGCAATCACGTTTGGTTCGAAGGAACAACCGACCAACTGGATCTTGCCGAGTTGGTGCCTCCTTCCATGCAAACGCTTACCATCACGTCCGCCTTTTCAGGAGAACTGGATGCGCCGCCCTCGGTCCCCATGACCGGACGGTACGCACTTGCGTTGATGCCGTCGACCGTACACCGACAGAAGCTACGATCCGGCTCACTTGAGGGTCAAATCGACGGGGACGGTTTCACGTTCTCAGGCGGACTTGAAATGCCTGACGGCGGACTCCGCCTGAACGGGGCCGTGCAATTCAGCGAAAACCGGTGGACTGCACTGTTGTCGGAAGCCACTTTCAACAACATCCATGTGGGTGCACTCTCCGGGTGGGATGCGTTCCGTACATCGCTGAATGGAAAGGCTTCGTTTACGGCCGGCGTTGAAAGAGATTCGGCCATGACCGCCGGCGCGAAAGTACAATTTGAAGAATCCCTGATCAACGACGCTGTCCTGACGGCAGCAACGGCCGTATTCGACATCAACGACGACCAGTGGAACGTCGAAATAACTGGATCCACCCCCACGGGTTCACTCTATGCAACCGCCCGTGGAAACCGCGGTCCCGGTATGTCCACCAGATATGAAAGTGTGGGCGAGTTAACGGCAATCGATCTCGGATCCGTCACAGGAATACGGCAGTTAGCGGGGCCCGTAAATGCCGCCTGGGCGTTCGCCGGAAACGGCGATAAAATCGGCTCTTCCTCTGCCGAGGGATCGATAACGATGGGGCCATCCGAATTGGGGAGCGTTCAAGTGGAGTCGATCATACTGGATATTGCGCTGGAGTCCGGCACGCTTTATGTTCGGACATTTGAGGCAAATACAAACGTCGCCGCACTCTCAGGCGACGGCTCGGTAGCGCTGGGCCGACATTCTGATGGACAATCGGATTTCGGCTTTTCCGGATCCATACTGGATTTATCACCCTTGGCCGGCCTAGCAAATGCGGATCAATTGCTGGGATCCGGTGAAATAGCAGGAAATGTCAGCGGTCCGTCGGACCGACTTCGTTTTGTCGTCTCTCCCCGCATCTCCCATTTCATTTTAGATGAGATTCGGATTTCGAATCTGAATGCCAGGATATCTGGTGAAAAATCCGATCAACTCACCTGGGAACTGGATGTCAGGACCGGATTTCTTGCCAACCCGGTAGCCTCCTTACAATCTGCTCGGGTGGAGCTACAGAATCGCAACGTTGACACGCAGCTTCTGGCCGATTTTATTATCGACGAAAACAGATCGCTGGCGATTGAAGGGATGATTCAGTCATCGGATACCGGACTAACGGCACATCTCAAGCGCATGGATTTAGAGCTGGGCGAAGATCGCTGGTCGTTGCTGCAGCCGGCAGCAGCCGATCTGCAGAATCCTTATCGCATCCAAAACTTTCTTCTGTTTTCGGATGACCAGCAGATCGCCGTCGACGGCATCATCGATCGGGAGGGTGAACAAAATTTGATATTGACCACGGAAAATCTGCGTGTGGCAGGTTTTGCCGACCTGTTCGGATACGAGGGGTTGGGAGGTCGATTAAATACGTTTCTGGTCTTGTCCGGAGATGCCGGCTCACCGGAGGTGTCTGGAGGACTTGAGTTACGGAATATCGTCTCCCGTCAGCGGCAGGTCGGATCGCTCGCTATTGAGATCGCCTACGCGGATGGGCGGCTCGATATCGATGCGGCGTTGACCGGGGAATCCGGGCAGAGACTCACCGCCAACGGATATTTGCCGGCCAATCTGAAGCTTTCGAGTGTAGAGGCCGCTGCCTCGGACGTGCCGGCCCGGCTCGCGATCGAAACACCGGGATTCCCGATTGGCTGGCTCGAGCCCTTTATCGACCCACAGTTGGTCTCCAGGATTGATGGTAACCTCCAGGCCGATGTGCTCATTTCCGGCACGCAGGGAAATCCGGAGCTTTCCGGAAAAGCCTCCATTTCCTCCGGTCGCATTCTTTTGCCGGAAGCAGCCGTTCCTTATTCGGATATTGAGATCAATGCCGGCTTTGACGGCACCGCTATCGCGATAGAGCGGGCGCAGTTGCGCTCCGGTAACGGCACACTGAGCGCCGAAGGCTCCATCGATTTCATAACGCTTACCCGCCAACGTTATGATATCGACGCTTCATTGAAGGCATTCAGGGCCGTGGAGACACCAACGTACCAGGCCACGATCGGCGGGGATGTCCGGCTGACGGGTAGCTCCACGTCACCGGTGCTCGAAGGGACCGTTGTGGTCGGACCGGCGAATATATTCCTTACGGAAGAACTGACATCGGACGAACTGGAGCCGGTTCGGTTGAGCGCCCGGGATCTTCAAACACTGGAGGCAAGATTCGGCTACCGGATTACGGAGGCGGATACGGCAACGTTCGATTTCTACGAGGCGCTGACCATGGAGGTCAATCTGGAGATGGGACAGAACGTTTGGTTACGATCAGCAAAGAATCCCGACCTCGACATCGAATTTGACGGTCAGATACGTGCTGAAAAGGCACCCCAGGAGGATCCTCTTCTTTTCGGCACGATCAATGTCAATCCGTCGCGGAGTACCATACGGCAATATGGACGTGCTTTTTCTATAGAGAGAGGCAATTTGCGCTTTAACGGTCCATATGAGGAAACACTCGTCGATATGCGTGCGGGCTATCGGGCACCGTCTCACAAAGGCAATCCCGGTCCGAAAATCATGCTGGACGTGACCGGCCGGATCGATGCGCTCGATATCGAACCGTCATCCGAACCCGCCATGGAGACCATCGACATCGTGTCCTACATTGCCACCGGACGGCCGGCGGACGAGGGCTTGTTCGGGGGCGGCGCCGGCTTGGAGACGCAGGCCGCCGATCTGGCGATCGGACAACTCGGCATGTTGGTCGAAGGGGTGGCGGGAGACGAACTGGGACTCGACGTAATTGAGATCGAAAGCGACGGACTACGCGGTGCTACCTTGACCGTCGGCAAATACGTGCCGGTCGGTGACCGCTATGTCTTTGCCAGTTTGCGCCAACCGATAAACCTCTCGCAGGGAAATGAAACGGCCCGGGCAACACGGGATACGGAAGCCGTCGTCGAGTTTCATTTGCTCGAATCGCTTCTCGTGCGCCTCGCAAGCAGGAACAGGTCACCGCGTTTTAACTTGCTTTACGAGTTCGCATACTAGATGGCTGTCGGATTTGGGGCATAAGTCATTTATTTGCAGCAATATAGCACGAAGCTGAGCGCACTTAAGATTAATAAAAACAAAGGGACAATTTTTCAAGTCCGACAAACTCCTGGGTGGCTCATGTTGGAATCCGGCGGCATACAACCAGTGAAACTACGTTCCTCATCGTCGTTCGATACGGAACCGGACCGGCGTGGTCCGCGCAGCGTGGTACTGACGTTTCTCGAACGTACGGGTGAGCTGGCCGGGTTCACCGGGAGGTTTTTCAAGGAAGTCTGGTTTCCTCCTTATGAAGGCCGGGAGCTGGTCCGCCAAATGGACGAAGTCGGTTCGAAGAGTTTCCTGATCGTATTCATCACGGGTCTTTCCATGGGCATCGTGATGTCGATGCAGAGTCGCGGCACGCTGACCTTTTTCGGCGCAGAGGCCATGCTGCCCGACATGGTCGCTCTTTCCATTATCAAGGAGTTCGGTCCCGTCATCACCGCAATCGTTCTTGCCGGTCGCCTCGGCGCCGGATTCGTCGCAGAAGTCGGGTCCATGCGTGTTACCGAACAGATCGATGCAATGGAGGTCGCCGCTCTCAAGCCGTTTCACTACCTGGTGCACACGCGCGTGCTGGCATGCTTCATCATGTTTCCTTTGCTGACCATCTTCACCGACGCCGTCGGTCTGGCCGGTGCTTTCCTGGAAGCGACCTTTACGGCAGGGACCGATTTTCGGCTGTTTCTGTCGGATGCGTTCCAGACCATCAGGTATGTGGATATCATTATCGATACGTCCAAGACTTGCATTTTCGGGTTGATCGTGGGTCTTGTGAGTTGCAGCTACGGATACCAGGTCAAGGGTGGCGCCCGGGAGGTCGGGCAGGCAGCCATGCAATCGGTGGTCCTGTCTACCTTGCTTATCCTGATGTCGGACGTCGTCATCGTCCGCGTATCGATATGGATCTTCGGAGACGTATCGAGCTGAGGCCGGCCGCACTATCCGGCGGATCTCGGCGGCAAGGGAATGCCGAATGAGGGGGATTGCTCCCTTACGGCATAGCCCAAACAGGTAGCGTGTCGAGATCAATGCCGAGCACGGGACCTACAAGTAGATACGCGGCAATTGTGATCGCGACGATGAATACCAGATTGAGCACGAGTCCTCCCTTTGCCATCTGCTGAATGGTGATGCGGTTGCTGCCGTAGACAATGGCATTTGGAGGCGTCGCGACGGGCAGCATGAATGCGCAGCTGGCCGCAAGCGTAGCCGGTACCAGAAGAATAAGCGGATTCTTGCCCATCACGGTCACGGCTACGGTTGCGAGAATCGGCAGAAAGGCCGCGGCGGTGGCCGAGTTACTTGCCAGCTCCGTCATAAAGATGATCAGCCCTACGGAGATCATTATGAGCGCAACGACCGGCCAGGTGCTCAGTGCTTCCAGGTACGATCCGATCCAGGAAGCCAGACCCGTTCTGCTGATGGCGGATGCAAGACTCAATCCACCGCCAAAAAGGATGAGCACGCCCCACGGCAACTTTCGTGCCCATTCCCAATTGAGCACAAAGATCCCACGCCTGATGTCTACAGGGATGATGAACAAAAGCAAGGCACCGAACAGTGCGATGCCCGTGTCGCTGATTCCCGGAATGATCGAAACAAGCAAGGGTCGAAAAATCCATAGTGTAGCCGTGAGTCCAAACACGACGGCGACGACCAACTCTGGCGTGGTGATGCTGCCGAGTTCCCTGATTCCGTCGTCAATGAGCTTCCGCCCGCCGGGCAGCTCCTTCAGCCTGATGGGAAAAACGAGCTTGGTGAGCACCAGAAAAGCGATAGGAACGGAGACGAGCACAAAGGGAATGCCGATCAACATCCACTGGAGAAAACTGATCTCAACTCCGTATTCCTCCTGGACGAATCCCACCAGCAGGGCGTTTGTCGGCGTGCCGATCAGCGTACCGAGTCCGCCGATGTTCGCCGCGTAGGCGAGTCCCAGCAGCAATGCTATGGAGAAGTGGTCTTTTCGCTTGCCCTCAGGTCCCGCCGCAATCGGCACCAGTGCAATTACCGACATGGCCACGGGCAGAATAACCAGAGTCGATGCCGTATTGCTCACCCAGAGACTCAAAAGCGCAGCACTCGCCATGAAACCGGCCACGATAGATGACGGCCGTGTACCGATCGCCCTGATGATGTTAAGTGCGATCCGCTTGTGCAGATTCCATCGCTGCATCGCCAAGGCAATCATGAATCCCCCCATGAAAAGAAAGATCATGGGATGGGCGTAGTGAGAGGCGTTCTCCCTCACGTCGTCGACTCCAAGAACGGGCAACAATACGATCGGGAGAAGGGCCGTGGCGGGAATCGGCATGGCCTCGGTCATCCACCATACGGCCATCAGCACCACGGTGGCCGCCGTGTGCCATCCCGCCGTGCCCAACGACGCGGGAGCAGGCAACAGCAACATGACCACGAATAAAACGGCGCCGGCAAAGAGACCGATCCAGCGCGTCTTCCCGTTGTTCGCTTTCCGTGTTTCTTGCGCTTGTTGCGTGGCGGATGGCTCCATACGTCCGTGCTTGTCCGATCAGATGAGGACTGCAGAACATACGTATCGTCACGTGCATTGTCATGCCTCACGCCGGGGCACATGGCAACCAAGTGTGCATCCGTGTATCTTTTGAAACCACGCACAGCCACCAAACACGCTTCCAATGCCGGTTTTTATAGTAACGGGCGCTTCTCAAGGTATCGGTCAATCGATTGCACAGGCTTTTGCCGGATTGACGGATGCGAAACTGGCGCTGGTCTCGCGCAACACGACGCGTCTGCTCGAGGTCGCGGAAGTCTGCCGGTCCAACGGCGCAGACGCGGACGTTTTCCGGTGCGACGTCACCGACGAATCGCAGGTTGCTGCGACGGCTACGGCCGTTATGGATCGATACGGCCCTCCGGACGTGCTCGTGAACAACGCCGGCCTGTTCGAACCGGGAGCAATACGTGACATGGAGCCGGAGGTATTCCGCCGCCAGATCGATACCAACCTTATCTCCGCTTTCCTGGTAACGCGGGCTTTTCTACCATCGATGCTCGAACGGGAGACCGGTCATCTGTTCTACATTGGATCGGTTGCCTCCATTCGCGCTTATCCCGGCGGTGCGGCATACTGTGCGGCAAAACATGGTTTGCTGGGATTGGCACGAGTGGTGCGTGAAGAAACCCGTGACTCCGGCCTGCGCGTATCGACCGTGCTTCCCGGAGCCACCTGGACGCCCAGTTGGCATGGGGTGGATCTGCCGGAAGATCGGTTCATCCCCGCAGAGGATATCGGACAATTGGTGTTGGACGCCTATCGGATGAGTTCCCGGACGGTAATCGAGGAGATTGTCGTACGTCCTCAGCTCGGTGACATCTGACTACGTACTCGCTTCCCCAGCCCCCGGTACTACGCGAGATCGATCCATCTTCGTATTTTGTCCGGCAGAAAACCGACCATGTCCGGAGCCAATCGCATGTCCCCATCTTCCCGCAGCAAAAAATACGTCGCAGTCGCCGGCAATATCGGCGCAGGCAAAAGCTCATTGACCGGAATCGTGAGCGATTACTTCGACTGGAAAGCGTTCTATGAAGAGGTCGACGACAACCCGTACCTGCAGGATTTCTATGAGGATATGAAGCGATGGTCGTTCAATCTCCAGGTGTTCTTCCTGTCCAGCAGATTCCGGCACCAGCGTATGATCGAGCAGCTGCCTGACTCGGTCGTACAGGATCGCTCCATTTACGAGGACGCGGAGATTTTTGCCCGAAACCTGCACGAAATGGGTCTGATGACCACCCGGGACCACGATAACTATCGGGATTTGTTCGGCGTCATGACTTCGTACCTCAAAGCGCCGGATCTTTTGATCTATCTGCGTGCCAGTGTTCCGACGCTCGTCCGCCATATACAGTCGCGGGGCAGGGAATTCGAAACCACCATCCGTATTGAATACCTTGAGCGCCTGAACGACCACTACGAAAACTGGATCGACCGGTACGACTACGGACCCAAGCTCTTCATTGACGTTGATGCACTGGATTTTGTGAACGACGACGACGACAGGACGGAAGTGCTGCGGCAAATCGAAGGCAGGCTATTCGGGTTGTTTCCGGAGAAATAGGAGCAATGGATGGCCATCCAGCGGTACACGGCAGCTTTGGTACTGACGCTGCTCGTATTCCACGCTCGCATTCTGGCGCAAGTTGCCGAGACGCCGCCCTCTTCCGTGGCCGGCGATTCGACAGCCGCAACCACAGACAGCGTCGCGGCGCACCGGGTGCCGATCGGCTATTTTCGGGAACCGGCAGGTAGATCCCGATCGGACCGACCTCTGAGTCAGTCACGGTATACACATGCTTCTGAAGCACTGCGCGAATGGATCGGTTCTTATACGTATGATCACGGCATACCCGGCCGGCGGGAAGGATGGTCCATCGACGGATTGCCACCCCACTTGTCCAGCGCACGCTTGAACGGGGCGTCTTTTGATGACCTGTTTACAGGATCCGCCCAGCTCGACCTTTTGCCCCTCGAACTGCTGAATCCCCTGAAAAGAACGTTCTTCGAACCCGCACCCGAAACGATATCCGCCCGGGTAGGAAGGTTCTAC
>CAZIIP010000077.1:0-11517 GCA_964539455.1 uncultured Rhodothermales bacterium | reverse complement strand
GCAGGCGGTGTTCGAGGTGGCGGACGTCTTTTTCGTCGGGAAACTGGGCGCCGATGCCGTTGCCGCCGTCGGATTGACCTCCGCCGTTCTCATCCTGGTGTTCGCCGTTGGAATCGGTATCGCCATGGCCGTCACGGCGATGGTCGCCCGGCGGATCGGCCAGGAGCGGCCCGAGGAAGCGGGTCGGGCCACGGTTCAGGGGCTGTTTCTTGCAACTGCGGTTTTCATTCCCATCGCAATCGTGGGGGTGGCCTACGCCCGCCCGCTACTACGGTTGATGGGGGGCACGCCGGCCGTGGTCGAAACCGGCGCTGTCTATTTTGCGGTGCTCTTCGGGTCGAACATCGTCATCCTGCTGCTTTTCCTATTCAATGCGGCGTTCCGGGGAGCGGGCGATGCGACACTGGCGATGCGGGCACTCTGGCTTGCCAACGGACTCAACATTCTGATCGATCCGCTGCTCATATTCGGGATCGGACCCTTCCCCGAAATGGGTGTAACCGGCGCGGCGGTGGCTACCGCCATTGGCCGCGGTATCGGCGTACTGTATCAGATCTGGTTGCTCACCACGGGAAGGAGCAGGCTGCGCATCCGTCGTCGCCATCTGCAAATCGACCACGGTTTGATGCGCGGTCTGTTGCGGATCTCCGGCCCCGGAATCCTGCAATACCTGATCGGCACGGCTGGTTGGCTCGGCATCATGCGGATCGTCGCAATCTTCGGCAGTATTGCCCTTGCGGGTTATACCATTGCCGTGCGCGTGATTGTATTTGCGATGTTGCCGTCGTGGGGAGTGGGCAACGCGGCGGCGACGCTGGTGGGTCAGAATCTGGGGGCCAAACAGCCGGAGCGGGCCGAGCAATCGGTATGGAAGACGGCCCTGGCGAACGTGGTATTCCTGTCTGGATTTCTGGTCCTGATGCAATTGTTTGCCGCGCCGATCGTCCGACTGTTTTCACCGGACCCAGAGGTCATCGCCGTCGGAGCGGAGTGCCTGAAGATTGTGAGTCTCAGCTATCCACTGCTCGGATTCGGGGTGGTGATGATCCAGGCATTTAACGGCGCCGGCGATACCACCACACCGACCTACGTCAACTTTGTTGTGCGTTGGCTGGCGCAGATCCCGATGGCTTATGCACTTGCCGTACCTCTGAAGATGGGCACCACGGGCATCTTTCTCGGCATTGCACTTTCTCAGATCGTGATGGCGTTGATGCCCTGGCTGCTTTTTCGCAGAGGGACGTGGAAGCTGCGCGAGGTGTAGGGGAGATGTCGCTTTGCTTCGGGATTGATTCGGAGATTCGGGAATCAGGGCTAAAATACCGGATTGCGTATTTCGAATTGCCGTGGAGGTAGGATGTAATTGGTGTCTCGTTGCTGATTTCTCGTTGTTCAGAACTATTCCATCCTTGCTTTTTGCGTCAGGCAAAGCCGAGCGGTGACAGCAATATCCAAATATCCAATTTATTGTTCTTCGCAGCACACGGGCCTTCGCCGGGGCCGGCAACTGAACGCTGAACGCGATCCATCCCGCCTTAGAGCCGAATCTGCGGCACACGCACAAATCCGATCGTGAACCGCCGGCCTCCGGTAGCCAGATCCCACGTTACGTCAAACCGCACCGGATAGCCGAACGGATTGATGATGGAGCCCCCCATTTCGTGCTGCGTGAAGGACTTGACACCGCTCTCTTCAGCCGCCCATATGTGACCGTGGCCCCCGTGTAGCACCAGACCCGTACCGCGGTCAACAAGTGCCCGCCATCCCATCAACTCGAAGGGCAATGTGGAGAAATCGTGCTCCCAGAATACGGCTCCGGCCTTTCTGCCGGCAGGCGGCAGACCATCCAGCGATCTGAATACACCGAACGGTCCAAGCGGTCCTACCGACACATCCAGAGTAGCCATTCGTTGGGGAGGAGGCGTTCCGGATAGCCGGGTGGCCATTCCGTAAATCCGCAATGTAGACGGTGTAGCGCGTCGCCTGAAGAGGGTCTCGATCTCGAAAAAACCGGCAGCGGAGATCGACGTGAAACGGAAATCGCCTTCAAGGAAATCCGGCAGCGCGTGCTGAATATCGACGACCAGACCGGGCCGGCTGCGCACAAGACGCGTATGCTGCAGATCCCCGATCTCCAATCGGGCGGTCACTGCAGATAAGCGGCCTTCATCGATCTGCGGATTCTCACGCTGGTCATTCTCCAGAAGCCAACCGTCGTATTCGATGGTCTTCTCGAGACTGCGATGGGATTCAACTTGAACACCCCCGAGCAACGACACGGGACCGAGGGCCAGGCCCGCCGATAGCGCGCCGCTCCTATTTAGATAGTAGTCGAAGTAATCATCGTATCCTAAATAGGTACCAATGGCATTGGCCGTTTGGGTGTAGGCATCGGACGTATATGTGGTTGCGGTTGCCTCGCCGATGCCCGCCTGAAGCAACGCCGAGAGACCTCCCGCAGCAGATGCCAATGGGCCGCGATAGCTCAGATTCGCACGGTACACCGGGCGCTTGCGCTTCAGGGTGTAGCCGGCTCCAGCCGATACGGAAAGGGAAGGGGAGACGTAATAGTGTTGGATCAGTCCAAGCTGCGTGCCGTCGACGCGGTTGTACCAGACCCAGGGTCTGGGCCAGGGCAAAGAACGCTCCGTCTCGATGAGCGGATCGTCCACGGGCTCCGAAACGCGAACTGCTCCGTAGTTTGCGAGCAGGCCGGATGGCCAGAAAGCACCCGATAACGACAGATTCGGATTGATGCCTTCCATCGCCGATCGCTCGTCATCCGTCAATGGTACCTCGGCAGGATTGCCTTCAAACAAAAACTGCTGATAGGGGGCAAATGGATCGCGCACAAGCCGATCGTTTTGCGCGAAAAGCGAGTCCGGCACGGGCCAGCCCGCGACGTGATAGGCGAGCCGGGAAGCCTGCCGGTAGCGGGCGGTCGGGTACTGCACACCCAGCCTTCCGAACGAGACGCTGCCTTCCACCGTCAGATCGATCGGAACACGAAAGCCCTCCGGAGTAGGCGCAAAATGCTGCTCATAGTGCGCCCGCCGGGAGATGATCGGGGGAGGGAGTGTCGCAAACCAACTGGGGCGAAGGAAGACGTCCATCAAGACGTATTCTTCCGCAAGTACCGTGAGCCGCCCCACAAACGTCGAGGCAAACCTGTTTTTCGGAGAGGCATAGATGACGTAAACAAGTGAACTGTCGACCATCCGCCGGTCTCCCAAGCGAAAGGTATAGGCATCGAGCGCATCCGGATGTGTCGGCCCGATGAAGCGCATACCCATCAGCCGTACGTTGTCATCGTAAAAGTTCGGCACATAGGTAGGGCCGGCAAATCGGAAGTTGTTGCTGCCCTCCGGCGTTCGGCGCTCGGCACGGACAAACTCCACGGCACCCCGATCGCTCTGCCAGTATGCCTCCGAGATGTGCTCCCGCATCTGAACGAGGTCGTTTCGCCGGTAGAGCATGAACCGGGTGTAGCCCTCCGCACGATACGACCCGAGGGAGTCCCTCCATTCCTGTTTTCGCGCGATTACCCTGCGCATGATGTTGAGCGCAGGATCCTCGTCGACCACTACCAGTTCGTCGAGTTCATACCGTACGGGTTCAAGGCGAATATCCAGCGGCATGTCCGTCGTTGCATCCACCGTCAGGATGGCCGAGTTGTACCCGATAAATCGAACCTGAAGACCGGCGGGGATCTCGCGAAGGTAGAGCCGGAAGGCCCCGTCCGCGTTGGTCGTTGCTCCCAGCGTCATCCCGACGACCTGGACGGTCGCCGTCGGCAAGGGTTCGCCACTTTGTGCATCGACGACGGTTCCGGTGATGAGCTTCTGGGCACCGGCGGTCTGGGCAAGGAGGAATGGCAGCAGCAGCAGGGCCGGTATCGTTCTGCGCTTTATCGTCAATGTTCCACGTTCCGTGGTCAACGTTTCACGTTCCACGTGCCAGGTTCCACGTTATACGGTCAGGGTTTCACGTTCCATGTTGAAGGTTCCACGTGCCGGGTTCCACCTTATACGGTCAGGGTTTCACGTGCCATGTTGAAGGTTCCACGTGCCGGGTTCCACGTTATACGGTCAGGGTTTCACGTGCCATGTTCCACGACTCGGTGCTTTCATACTGCTGCCGCTGTTTCGTTTACGTGCGCGAGAACGAGCACGAAGGGATCTCACGAATTCCCGAATATCCCGAGCGTAACGGAGGAAGCCGAACCCGAAACCCGCCACCTCATCTCCCCGGATCAAAGTGCAATCCCACTTCCGCAATCATCGGACATGCCGGCGCATCGTCCACGCTGATCCGGACGCGCGATGACGTGAGCGCCTCGACCCGGTCCAGCTTTTTGTAGCCCACGGTCGTGCCGCTCGAAATCTCCCGCCAGCCACCGTTTTCGAAAGCCTCAACCCGGTACGCCTTGATCCGCTGACCGAACGTGATCGGCTCCTGGATGCGGATGACGTTAAAAGTCTTTGGCTCGCCCAGATCCAGCGTAATCGAAGCGGATAGCCTGTCGTCATTCACCGCCCAATAGGTCGATTCATCTCCGTCAAGCACGTGTTCGGCTGCAAACGCCTGATCGTTGCCCCTCGTTTGTGAAGCCGAAGCGGTGGCGTGGCGCGCGAGGTCGATGGTAAAGATGTCATCCAATGCCTTGCGGAAGGCATATAGCGTGTCCACATCTTCAGGAGAAAACAGGCCTTGGTCGTTCGGTGGGATATTGAGAAGCAGCACGCAATTTCTCCCGACCGACTTGAAATAGATGTCCAGCAATTCGTCGACCGACTTCGGCTGCTCGTCGGGGTGCCAGAACCAGCCGGGCCGGATCGACACGTCGCACTCGCCGGGCACCCAGTGAGGCGCTCCCATCTCGCCGCCGTTGAGGTATTCGTTCTGCCCAGGGGCACCCGTCTCGATTTTCGACCGGTCCATGGTCGACCAGTTGGTCTCGCCCGCAAAGCCGTCTTCGTTGCCGATCCACCGTACATCCGGTCCCTCGTCCGAAAACATCACGGCCTCCGGCTGGTGTTGCCTGACGAGCGCCCGATAGGCCTCGAAGTTGTAGACCATATCCTTTGCATCCGGCCCCTTCGCACCATCGAACCAGACCTCGTGCAGGGGACCGAATCGGGTCAGCAGCTCGCGAAGCTGGCCCATGTAATAGGTGTTATACAATTTGGTGTCACCGTAGGTCGGTTCGTGACGGTCCCACGGCGACAGATAGAGTCCGAGCTGCAGACCGGCCGCCTCGACGGCCTCGGCCAGATCTCCGACCACGTTTCCCCGGCCCGACCTCCAGGAACTTGAAGCGACACTGTGATCGGTATACCGGCTGGGCCACAGACAAAAGCCGTCGTGGTGTTTGGCGGTAAGGATGACGGTCCGAAAGCCGGTCTCTTTTGCCACGCGGGTCCATTGCCGCACGTCGAGTGATGTGGGATTGAAGATGCCGGGCGACTCGGTACCGTCGCCCCACTCCATATCGGTAAAGGTATTCACCGTGAAGTGGACGAACAGGTTCATCTCCGTGCGCTGCCAATCGAGCTGCCGGGCCGTGGGGATGGGAAGCAGCGGATCAGGAGGCGGGGTCTGGGCATCGGCCGCGCCGGAGGCCAGGACAAAAATGCCGATCACGGCACCAATCAGCGTTTGACGAGACATAATGGGGGTGAATGGTGTTGGGTGAGGACGTAGTTTCCGCATGCAGTATAACAAGGCAACGGCATTTCCGATCGGGATCTTGCAGCAATCGAGCGGGAGATGACAACGACGGATGCAACACCAGCGGGCGGTCGAAAAGAACAGGCTATAAACGTTCTTGCCGTGCGCGGTCTCTCCAAGGCGTTTGCCGCCCCGGTTTTGCGACAAATAGATCTGACGATCGGGAGACGTGAGGTCCATGCGCTCCTCGGAGCAAACGGAGCGGGAAAATCGACGCTGGCAAAGATCGTATCCGGACTCGTAGCGGCCGATGCCGGCTCGATGACGCTGAACGGGCGAACCTATGTGCCTGGAAACAAGGCGCAGGCGGAAAAAGCCGGTGTCCAGATGGTCATGCAAGAGCTGAGTGTGATTCCCACGCTCAGCGTCGCTGAAAATCTTTTCTTCAATCGACTACCATCGAAATGGGGAAGTATCGATTACCGGACGCTGCTCGGCAACGCGAAGGACGTTCTTTCGCGGGTGGGTCTGCCCGATATCGATCCGTCAATGCCCGTCGGATCTCTCGGCGTCGGGCGCCGGCAACTGATCGAAATTGCGTCTGCGATTTCAAGACGGTGTTCGTTGCTGATTCTGGACGAGCCCACGGCCTCGTTGACGGACCCGCAGATCGACCTGTTGTTTGCGCAGATCAAGCGTCTCAGAGCCTCCGGCATCGGCATACTCTACATCAGCCACCGCATGGAGGAGATCAGAAGGATTGCCGACACGGTGACGGTGTTGCGAGACGGCGTCGTCGCTCACGTAGGTGCGGCGAAAGACATTTCCCTCTCGGGAATCGTGCGGCACATGGTTGGTGACCGGCCGGAGACGAAACACGACCGTCTGGAAGGTGAACGGGGTGAGGTCGCATTGTCGGTACGGCAATTGTCGGATGGAGATCGGGTGCGAGATGTCTCTTTCGATGTTAGTCGGGGTGAGATACTGGGGATCGCGGGATTGGTGGGCTCCGGGCGTACGGAAACGTTGCGCGCCGTATTCGGGGCCGAAAGGGCGACGAGGGGGACGATTAATGTGTACGGGGGCGAAGAGATGGATCCGTTCGACAGTCCGCAGCAGGCGGTTGCCGCCGGGGTGGGGATGATACCTGAAGATCGAAAGGAAGAGGGGCTTTTATTGACGCAGCCGTTGCGATCGAACGTAGTGCTGGGCAATTACTCCGGAATAAGCGGCTTTGCGGGACGGGTGGCGCTGGAAAATGAACGGGCGGTCGCGGAAGCGTTTTGCACCCGACTCGAGGTGCAGTGCGATTCGGTGGAGCACCGTGCCGATCAGTTGTCGGGTGGGAACCAGCAGAAGGTCATCGTCGCACGATGGCTGATGAAGGACTGCCCGATTCTCCTGCTTGACGAACCGACGCGCGGAATAGACGTCGGCGCCCGCGCCACGATACATGGGATATTGTTCGACCTTGCCGGCAAGGGCAAGGCGGTGGTTGTCGTTTCGAGCGACCTGCACGAGCTGATGGAAATCTGTGACAGGATCACGGTGCTGTCCGCCGGCCGATCCGTCAAAACCTTTACGAAAGGAGAGTGGACGCACGCGTTGTTGCTCGAAGCGGCGTTCGAAGGGCACGGGGGCGGGGGTGTGGCAGGCTCCGGTCGTGGGTGCGAATAGACGCATGGGTGGCTGGACGTGTGCCGGTATGGACGGGTGGATGTGGACATGTAAAAATTTAAAAATGCAAAAATTTCGACATGGTCTTGCTCTTCAGCTGTTCGCCTGTTCCGGCAACGGCGTGCCGTTGTCCTACCAGCCAGTTTCGCCGGCCGGGCCGATGGCATCACCGTTCCACCGTTCCTTCGTTCCACCGTTCCTTCGTTCCACCGTTCCTTCATTCCACCGTTCCTTCGCTCTTCCAGTCCTCCGTCCGGCTTCGCATCCTCATACCCGGTCTCCAAAGCCAAGCGGTAGCAGCTCCGCCGGGACAGGTTCTTCCATTCTTCCATTCTTCCGTTGCTCCATTCTTCCATTGCTCCGTTCTTTCAAACATCCATACTCCCACGCGATTAGAAGTCGTGCATCCGTAGATTAATCCGCCATGTCTTCATCAACGTCTACCGCTCCTGCCTCCCGGATCCCCGGTACCGAGTACCTCGGACTTGCCGCCGTTCTGGTGCTCCTCGTGGTCCTTTTCAGCCTTTTGAGTGAGTTCTTTTTCACAGCGCTGACCTTTCGGACGCTGGCCAATCAGATACCGTCTCTCGCGGTGATCTGTATCGGAATGACGTACGTGCTGGTGATCGCCGGAATCGATTTGTCGGTTGGCTCGGTGCTTGCGTTCACGGGGTCGGTGATGGGATTCCTGCTTGTCGATGCGGGATGGGGGATCCTGCCTGGATCGTTGTCTGCGTTGGCCGTTGGTCTCCTCTGCGGGCTTTTTAACGGCTTCGTTTCGGTCAGATGGGCCGTACCGAGCTTCATCGTCACGCTGGGTATGCTGGAGATTGCGCGTGGAGGATCCTATCTCGTAACCAATTCGCAGACAAAATATATCGGCGCGGCAATCGAGCCGATTGGTGCGCCGTTGCCGTTTATCGGACTGTCACCGTCGATTCTCATTACGATCCTGCTGGTACTTGCAGGCCAGTACGTCCTGTCACGAACCGTATTCGGCCGGTACATGATCGCGATCGGTACCAATGAGGAGACGGTCCGCTTGTCGGGTGTCAATCCGCGACCTATAAAGATCGCCGTGTTTGCACTGGCCGGACTTCTTGCGGGTCTGGGAGGCGTATTCCAGATCGGCTATTTGCAGTCGGCGGATCCGAATGCCGGCATCGGACTGGAACTGTCCGCCATTGCGGCGGTGGTCATCGGCGGCACCAGTTTGATGGGTGGCCGCGGATCGGTGGTGGCCAGTTTTTTGGGTGTATTGATCATCGCGGTGTTGCAGGCCGGTCTGGCACAGATTGGCGCAAGCGAGCCCACAAAACGGGTCATAACGGGCGCCGTCATCGTCGCCGCGGTCATCCTGGATGCGTATCGCCACAAGCTGGCAGGGAAACGGTTTGGGCTCTTCCGGAGGTTGTTTCGGAGAGGATGACGGGAACAGGGTTTCAGGATAGTAGACGCCCTGCCATGGGACACCATGGCGTCCGTCACGGCCTCGCCGTCATCCACAATGGCCGCAATTCTTAATTCCGGCGCGACCCGGGGTCCGCCGGTTGCGCTTTCTTTCGGGGAGCGCGGTTGGGTCCGGCAGGCCCGTTGCCGATGTACCTTCCATTGAGACCGGTAAACGCCGCGGGATTCTTGGCAGGAACAAAAATTCTCGGGTCGATTTTCGCAGGGGAAGCGATCAGCCTTGGTGTGCCGCTCATGAACGAGAGGAGACACCTGACTCTATCCGGTGTCAATACGACGGGTAGCCATAATCGTAACTGTTCCGGGCGCGCTGAGAACCAGAGGTCGTGCCAAGCCCAGGTAGATGGAGAGTGACGTCTATGCCCCGAGTTTGTGAGAGGTCTCTGGTCGACTGATTCGCAGTCGTGAAACAAAGACTAGGGTATCGGCACACTTGTGCTCTTGCCCGAGTTCGAAATCCAGTGGTTTACGAGATCACCTGGAAACACATTTCCGTCCAGATCGAAGTCAGCCTCGAGATACCCGCTGCCGCCAGACTGTGGAATCCAGAAATTGATGAGGTCGCTTGGAAACACGTTTCCGTCGCTGTCGGCGTCACCACTGATCAATCCAAATGGGCCGGTCCCCCCCACACCCAGGGCCGCTGCCGCGCCGGCGCCACCGTAGTATTCACCGCTGGTCGCGGTGAAATCAACAGTCCCGGTACCGGATGAAAAGTCTACGGTCGACGCAGTCATTACCGCCAGGTGATTGCGATGGATGACCTCCACGTACAGGGCGCTCGATGAGACCGTGGTGAAAGAGAGATCCGACAGGCCGTCGGTATCGACCACCGAGCCGTCCGACGTCAGAAAACCTGCCCGTGTGCCCTCGATGGTCATCGTGCCATCCGGCGTGCCGGAGCGCAATCGAACGAGCACCCAGTCCACGATGTTGGTGTGTGAGGCAAAAAAGCCCGAGGCGACCGATTCGGTACCTGTATGGTTCCAGGCCGGGCCGCCGTAGGGTTGATCGAGGGGAATGATGCCGGCAGAGGCAAGATCGGCCGACATGGCGCCGGATGACGCGTAGGCACCCTCCAGCAGGAGCTTGACGTCCAGGTTCAGACCCAGGTCACCCACTGCCGTGTTCATGTCCGTTTGAATCTCCGACTGTGAAAGCGCACTTCCGTAGATCTTGAGATTGTCGAGGATGCCGCCCCAGGGAGCATATGCATCGCTGGGATTTGCCCCAATCCATACCGGTGTAGCAGGGCTGCTATCAATCGTCCCGGTTTTTGGAGTCGAGGCAACCGGATCTCCATCTATATAGAGTTCCATTGTGGTCCCATCGTACGTTGCAGCGACATGGGTCCAGGTATTGTCGGGTATGTTGCCACCCGCCATTGTGGTGGTGCTGCCACCGGCTTTGAGTCTGAAGCGCAGCTGATTGCCGCTAATCAGCGACAGCATGAAATAGTGATCCGGGTCATAATGGCCTGTTGCCTTGGAAACGATCCGGCAATCTCCAGTCGGGCAGCTACCTCTTCGGACCCAGGCACTGATGGTCACGCCGGCCGCATCGAGATCGAAAGTGCCGATGTCGATATAGTCATTCGTACCGTCGAATTCGATGGCGCCGTCGTATTGCCCCTCCGTTGTCCACGCAGGATCATTTTCCAATGTCCCGTCATGATTGTTGTGCGTGAAATCAAACGCTGTTGGACCACTTCCTTCATCAAAAGAGTAGGCTGCGATAAGGGTCTCAGAGATCGGCGGGGCCTCGAGTGTGGTCGCCTCTACCGGGGGACTGCTCTTTCCCGATTCGTTTCCCGCCGCGTCAATGGCACTTACCTCATAACTGTAGGTTGTCGATGGCTGCAGGCCTGAGTCATCGTGGGTGGTAGACGGCACGGTTCTCAGATATTCTCCGTCCCGGTAGATCCTGTAACCGGTAACTCCCACATTGTCCGTCGATGCGTTCCAGCTCAGATCAATTTCCCTGGCCTCAACAGAAGTTGTGTGAAGATTCCCGGGTACCGATGGCGCCTGATTATCGGGCGGACTTCCGCCGCCGGTCAGCGCCCTGTTTTCAAAAATCCAGATCTTCTCATTGGTCCAACCCAGGGAAATCAGGTCCAGATCGCCGTCATAGTCCAGATCCACAGCCTGCGTGCCGTCATGGTGGTCAATGACACCGGTCGCATCGCTATCGACCTCATGGGTGGCCCAGGAGGTGCCGTCACTGCTGTTCTCGAATATCAGCACACGATTTACGGCGCTTCCCCGATGCTCCCCCAGTACGACATCCGGATCATCATCCCGGTCAAAGTCGGCTACATCCATACTAAAACCTTCACCGGCCACGTTGCTCTCGATCACATGCCGGGTCCAGGTACTGGCAGGTGTTGCGGGGGCTTCAAACCAGAGCAGGTACTTGCCGTTCTCCAGTCCGATGACCGCGTCGAGATCGCCGTCGTCGTCCATATCGGCCAGGTCGTTTCGGTCCGGTTCGGCATCGCCGTCCAGATCGCTAGTGTCGCCAAGCGTATGCGCCGACCAGGATCCACCATCGTTACGTAGCCAGACGGTGCCCAGCAACAGATCCGTGTCTCCATCGTCGTCGATATCTCCGGCACTAAGATCTTCCTTCAGTGTCGTCGGACTAAGGGTCGAAAAGGACCAGGTTTCGCTCGAAGGATCAGAGGGTATCGTCACAGCC
>CAZIIP010000076.1:0-11519 GCA_964539455.1 uncultured Rhodothermales bacterium | reverse complement strand
CCGGGTGCCTGCTCATCGTGGGATGCCGGTCTAGGCGGAATACCTCCGCATGGTCGTGGATCGCCGATCGGGCGAATAGGTTGCCGAAGGCACAGTATCTGCCGAGGCGGGGGACACCAACCAATAGAAACAGGGTGCGGTCTCCGAAAACGGATTTACCGATGTCCATTGCGCGGCCAATACTCCCAACCTGTGGTGAGGAGTCGAATGTTGAACAGGTTTTGTAGTGCGTTATGGCCGCGCCGCGATCCTTCAGCCATCTCAACGCCGGTCGAAGCGCCTTATCCATCTCCGCCGGTGTAAGGGATCGAGCGATTCCGGCCACTCCCACGGCCTCGACATCGGGAAAAATATCAAGTACATCCGGATCGGGTGTATCGAGAAACAGCACGGTCCGTACGCCGCCCCTCTCCAGTGCCTCCATGGCATCCGTCGATCCCGTGAAATCGTCTCCGTAAAAGGTCAATAGCAGTTCTTCCGGCATATGCTATCGGTATTGCCGCTTGAAGGCGCGTCTTACGTGGCCCTTATGTTCGTTTCCGACATCGGTGCTTGATCGCGCGTCATGCACCGGCGTTTTGTCCGTTCAAAGTCCGACATGGCATGAAATACGTAGCGTGACGGTTAGGAGTCTCCAAAGGTCTCGATCGCTTTCCGAAGGGCGGGGTGCGACTTTGCGTGTTTGTCCAGGTCTATTCCGGAAACCGCCGCTTCCCACGCGTCCCGAATTGCCTCTACGCCACCCGCGGGGCCGTCCGGATGACCCATAATCCCACCGCCGGCCAAATACATCAAATCCACGCTCCGGATGCGGCGCCACGTTTCGGGTGCCTGGCCGCCCCATTGTCCGGATGAAATGACCGGCATCAGGACGTGCAGACCGCCCAGTGGGGAGAGGCACGCCGTAACGGAGTTCACCACCGAATCGTCCGGTTCCCAGAACTTGTTTTGGAGCCCGTTGCAGTGAAGCTGATCAACACCTGCGAGTCGCCAGATCTTTTGGTAGGCCGCAAACGACATGCCGAGCATTGGATGCCGCGTCAACATGCCCCAACCGTTTCGGTGACCATGTATCGGCAATTGGCTGTGTTCTCGAAGGGCCAGCATACCTGCCAGACCGACGGCGTTGACGCTTGCCATAATGCACGTGCCTCCCGCTTTCAACACGGTGTCGTGGCGCCGTTTCATGTCGTCCACCTCCCCGCTTACGTTGAAGGCGACCATTACTTTTCTGTCCGTCCGTTCCGATGCGTCGTTAACAACCGCCATCACTTCCTTCACACGGTCGGCAAACGGTGCGTACGACGGATCCGTCATCAACTCGTCGTCTTTTACAAAGTCGATCCCGGCATCCACTAGTTGTTGAACGAGATGGGCCGTTTGGTGCGGCAACAGTCCGACACTCGGCTTGATAATCGTACCCAGAATCGGGCGATCCTGCACACCCGCCATCCTTCGTGTGCCCGCCACGCCGAATTGCGGTCCGGGCTGGGCGGCCACGAATTCGTCCGGCAGCCTTATATCGGTCAATCTGATTCCGGAGAGCTGCCGTAGTTCGAACAAATTGCCGGCAATCGTCGATACGAGCGCGGTCATATTGGAACCGATGTTCAACATGGGAAAAGAGATAGAAACCTCTCCACGGTTGTAGCGGCGTGAGGACTCAGGATTCAACGCGCCGGGCAGGGAAGGCGTATCGACAGGTGACCTTTCGTGGACGGAGACGAGTTCCGCGCGGTGACGCATCTGCAAGGTTTCGGTCTCGCCCGGCACGCGCACGAAAGTGCCCGATGATTGCTCGCCGGCGAGCATCTCCGCCGCTTCCTCCAGGGGCAGCGGCGTCTCCAAAAGGTATTGCGCTTCGAACCGATCCGGTTTCATTCCCGTGTGTTGAGCGTTACTGAATTTCCCGAAGCGGCTGATTCGTATGCGCCGAAAACCAGTTCCAGCGTCTTCAAATTGTCTTCGCCCGAGGTTTCCCCTGCGGTCGTGCCCCGGATGGCGTTCAGCAGATTCTCGTTGCAGGCAACGATGCTCGCATGCACAACCTCGTAGTCCGGATCGATCCACTCATACCGTGGTGGTCCGGCGGATTTGACCACTGTCCCGCTATCGGTCGTAATGCGAATCTCGCATCCGGACGCCAGTTCGAGGCTACCGCCGCTGCCTTCGATGAACAGCAACGGCTGCGGGAATGCGTCCCGTTCGATCGCGTTGCCGGCATAGGCAAGATTGACCACGGCTGTAGCGCCTCCCTTCAGATGCAGCAATACCGTTGCCACATCTTCTCCCCGAATGTCCTGATGTACCCGGGAGGTGGTACAGCACAGCGAGGTCGCCTCACCGAAGAGAAAACGAGCGACATCGAGCATATGCGTCCCGACGTCCGTGAGAATAAACTCGTCGAGTTCCCGCAGGAACGGCTGGTTTTCGAAGACCGGGTATCCGGAAATGAAATCCAGCCGCGCGCGATGAACGGCTCCAATGGCGCCGTCTTCCAAAATGTGCTTGATTCTCCGGACGGGTGATTGCCACCGGAAATTCTCATGCACATAAAACGGTACGGCCCTTTGTCGGCACGAGGAGACCATCTCGCGGGCCGCCTCGATCGTGGGTGCCATGGGCTTTTGGCAAATAACCGGAATGCCGGCGTTCGATACCAGATCCACGAAGCGCGGATGGGTAGTGACATCGGTAATGATGTCGACGAAATCGACAAGCTCGTTGCTCAACAGCTGCTCGGGATCGTCATATACGGCCTCAATCCCGAATGCTGCTGCGAGACGCTCGGCCTTGGAGCGGGTTCGGTTGTACAACGCGACGCATTTTACCCCTTCGAGCTCGTTCCACGCGGCCAACTGGAAACGTGACCAAAAGCCGGTACCGAATATGGCAAAGCGCAAGTCCGACATTATTTCGTTCGCTGGTATGGAGCGTCCTCGATACCTGACAAGGATAACCTACCAAAAATCCGGTTGAAATCATACTGAGATCCCAGTGCGAAAAGAACCGTAGGTGGAGCTCCCGTCTTCAAACCGGATCCGTATGCCGCATGCGAGAATCGATCGGAGGAGGCGGTGCCTGAATGCGTTCGCGCGGCGGATCCAGCGACGGGAGTCCCGAGATCACCAGCACGGGTCCCTCCCGCCGCCACCATTTCAGATAATGGTCACGCGACTCATTCCAATCGTTTTTCCATGACGGTTGTCCAAGCGGCATCGCTACCTGAGAGACGGACAAATTGGGGCTGCGCCCTGCAGCCGGAGCCCCAATTCCAAGTACTTATACCTGTCGGAATAGAGGGAAAGACGGTTCCGAGGCCGTTACGCCGGTTCTCCACCGGAAGACGACCCTTCTGCAGATGCGAGCTCGACGGCGCGATACCCTCCTTTTTTGCGGAAGTAGACAATCAGTCCGAGATAACAAATCAGCATGATGACTGGAAAGATCGCGACCTGTGAGAGCGCCCCTTTCTTTGCCGCGTCCTGCACATCTGAAATCAATTGCCGGTCTTCCTGGCTTGCGTTTGCCACCTTGTCCGAATTGAGTGCGAGATAGCGACCGAATACGCCGCGTTTCTCAACCGTTACGTATTCGGCATGTGCCTGCGGATCAGCGATCTCAAGTTGGTGTGACACCTCCTGATCCTGAAAATATCCGAGGAAAGGGTTGCCCACGATTCCTACGGCGAGCATTCCGACACCCGCAACGGCATTCAGCGTGAGCGCGCCGCCGCGCGGAAACTGCTCTGCGACCACGCCGAGGGAGGTGGGCCAGAAGAAGCTCTTGCCCAACCCATACACGGTAGCCGCAATCAGGATAGCAATGCCGGTTGATCTCGAAAGCATGAAGAGTCCAACCGCGGCGATCGCTGAACACGTGGCCAAAAGACCGAGCGGCGAAATTCGGTGCACGATGGGACCGGCAAAGAAGCGCAGTACCATCATGATAAACGAGGTGTAAACAAGCACCCAGCCTGGATCGATACCCAGACCGGCGAATTCCGGACGCATCAGTTCGGTAATCCAGCTGTCCGTACCCAACTCCGTAGTGGCCAGCGGAAACATGATGAGCAGCAAGAGAATGAACATCGCGCGGCCGAGGGACCGGGCATAGTACCCGTATCCGGCGACGAGAGCGACGATGAACAGTATGATGAGCCAGGTCGGCATCAGCGCCACCCTGCCAATTTCCACCATGATAAGGGTCGCACAGATGGCCGCGCCGATGATCCCGACTTCCTTGAGCATATCCTGGTAGGAGACGCCGGCTTTGACGCGCTCGTGAACCGGAAACTCCTTCCTCCAGAGCATGATTGCATAGATCACCGTCGGGATGAGCAGCAAGCCGACCTTTATACGCCAATCCATACCGGCACCCATTGCGATCGTCAGGATGCCTCCCAGGACCAACCCGCCGGCCCAGCCGGCATGCAATATGTTCAGCCACTTCGTTTTCTGTTTCGAGAAGATGGTGGCGACGACGGGATTGATATAGGCCTCTACCGTTCCGTTTCCCAGTGCAACTATAAAGGTACCGATGTAGAGCATCCAGTATCCGGTTGCGAAAATGGTGACGACCAGGGAGAGGAGGTGGCATACGAAACCGAACAGCATGGCATTGCGATATCCGATCCGGTCGATAATCAGGCTGAAAACGATGATGCTGATGGCAAAGGGCCACAGCCCAACGCCCAGCAACTCCCCTTTCTGGGTTTCGGTCAAATTGAATTCAGCGCCCCAGTCTCCGATGATCAGCGCCCGAATGATGAAGCCGAATGCAGTGGCAACAAGCGCAATGAAACAACCCCAGAAAAGGACTCTGTTCTGGCCGTATTCATCATTTCCTGCTGTCGCGGTGGTGGTTTCCGCCATGATAGTGCCGCGGTTTTATGAATGAGATACGCCTCGGTCTGCCGACCGATCGGCGGTGATGTTCGAAGCGGGTATCGTAAAGGATTGTCCTCGCATAGGTCACCGAGCGGAGGTAGACAATCGGTTCGGTCTGGTAAAAGTGCGTAAAACCTACGTTGCCGATGCCACAGGCACAAGAAAAATGCCATCGTATACACGACCGTTTTTTCCAGTCCCAACTTTTTATTTAGTGGTCACTGCGACAAGCGTGGCGTTGCGTTTTCAGCGGCTTGAAAGACGTGCACAATCCATTTGTCCGCAAAGTGCGGGTCGGGCGTCATCTCGCAAATCGGTATGACCGAAACTTCGACCGAAGGATGACCGGTTTTCAACGCTCCGATTTCTCCGTGCAGTGCTCCTCCCTTCAGACACATCAGTCCACCGGGCCATTCGGATGCGCTCATTTCAGTTTGGCCGGCTTCTTCGCCGGCGATCCGCTCGTGCCAGGACCAGAGCTTTGACAGCGACGCCGTTGCCCGTGATACCGAATGGCTTGCCGTCCCCTCCCATTCCTCCGCTCTCACGTTCCAGACCTCAATGTTCTTGAGTTTCAGTTTCCCCACCATCGCACGCACGGCAGAGATTTTTTTTGCCGTGGCATCGATCATGACGAAGTTCACCAACGGAAAGCGGATGGCCAACGGGATGCCGGGCAACCCGCCTCCCGTGCCCCAATCGACGACCCGCGAGCCGGAAGGAAACGATTTGTACCCAAGAAACAGGCTATGCAGAATGTGGCGGCGGAGGATGTCGGGTTCCGTGTTTTTCGAGATCAGGTTGATTCGCCGGTTGTAGGTCGGCAAAAGTTGCCGGTACGAATCGAGCAGAAATCGTTGCTCCGGGGACAGGTCGTCGAGCGGATTCCAAAGAGCCTCTTCTTGCGTCGGTGTCATGATGTCCGGCGTTCCAGGCGACAGCGCTTTTTCGTACCTTGGAAAGGTACCGAAATCTCCGCGAACCGGCATTGCCTGGATCAAGGTACTCGACGCTGATCCTTGTGATTCAAGCCGTTTTGTCATGGCAGACACCGGCCGGTCGTTCACGCATTGCAGCGCGCCGAAGATCACGTGTCGTGGACATACGGGCCTTGGTGTTTCCGTCGATCATATCGGACGGTGCCGGGATTTTGCCCCATCCTGCACATAATTACCCTCTGGGCTTGCCCTCATCCCTACCACCCCTGAAATTGTAGTCGTTGAAGGTACACCTATTCGTTTTCATCTCACTTCCATACCCCAACGACCATGACTTTGCGAATCACCCCCAAATTACTGCTGTCTGCATTCCTCGCCTTTGTGTTCGCCGAAACCGTCGTCGCCCAGGGCGTTTCATCGGACCTCATGGACCTTGCGCGTTTGCAGTCCGGTGTCAAAACCAAACGCATCAGCAGTTTCGACAGGACCGGCGGAAATAACGACCGGTTTGAGAATGTGCCTGATGGCGAGCGGCGTACGCTTTTCGAGGTCGAGGGCGCCGGGATCATTAACCATATCTGGATCACCATCGCTCCGCCACCGCCGGCGCTAAACCGGCATGACATCATTTTGCGGATGTATTGGGACGGTGAGGAGCATCCAAGTGTTGAGTCTCCGATTGGACCATTCTTTGGACAGGGCTGGGATGAAAGCTATCCGTTTTCGTCATTGCCGCTTGCCGCAGGACCGAGAGGCGGCCGGGGATTGGTCAGCTACTTCGCCATGCCGTTTTCGGACGGGGCGCGCATCGAGATCGAGAATGACACCGGAGAGCTGATCCGTGCATTCTATTACTACATCGACTACGTGGAGATGGAATCACTGCCCGAGGATATGGGGCGGTTTCATGCCTGGTATAATCACGAGGTAACGGAGGCGTTACCCGACGGGGAAAACGAGTGGGCGATCCTGGGTCCGCAGGGAAATAACACGACCGGTGCCGACAACTACCTCATCGCCGATATCGAGGGCAAGGGCCACTACGTGGGCGTCAACTACTTCGTCGACTCACCGTCCCCCATGTGGTATGGAGAGGGCGACGACATGATTTTTATTGACGGTGAGCCCTGGCCACCGGGACTGCACGGAACCGGAACGGAGGACTATTTCAACACCTCCTGGTCGCCGAAATCGCTCTTCGAGCATCCATACTACGGCTATGCCCGCGTCAATGAAGATGTCGGTTGGCTCGGCCGCACACACGTCTACCGCTTCCACGTAGCGGATCCGATCTATTTCGATGACTCCCTGCGTTTCACTATCGAACACGGACACAACAACAATCTGACACTCGATCTGGCCACCGTAGCGTATTGGTACCAGACCGAACCCCATGCGCCGTACCCGCCCGTGCCTCCGAGGGAGGTCCGCGCCGTGAAGCCGGCTATCGGCCCGGTGCAACTGCACCGCTGGCGTCACGAGTGGCGCAAGAATATGGGCAACGGCGCCACGCTGTGGGGCAATGAGGTGGAAGAGGAGCAGTAGCTTGCGGACTCCATGCACAGCGGTCGTTTTTGCCTCGGCCACCATTGGAAGCCCACGGCCAAGAGTCCGCCGCATGAATCATAACCGGTTCAGCATCCCGTCGATCCGGATTGAGCGCGGTGTTGCAGACGGACATGATCGGCCGGCATGCGGTCGACAATGGCAGGCATCATTGATGCCGGGCCCGGTTCCTTACATGCGGGACCGGGCCTTTGGCGCGTTTTACCGACGAGATCCGTCTATCGGACAAGTTTAAGAATTTTGCCCTGGTTCACCACCGTCCCGAGGCCGACCTGGTTGATGATGGCCATTTGCTCCGGATTTACGTCGGCCGGAAGGTTGTCCGGCAGAAAGGATTGGAACGAATCCGATCGGTTCGCCGGTGACATGCTAAGGCGAATCGGCTGTCTGGCAAGCAGCGGTTGATCGGTCAACCTCCGGAAACCCCGCATGGTGTTCTCAAACAACCTGCTATAGGACGGATAGGTTTGTGCCGTGGTCAGCCCCAGAAATCGATAGATGCGACTGTTATACTCGATGAAGTACCCCAGAATCTTCAGAGCGTTGTTGCTCTGATCGGTCGCATCGGCCTCGATGACATGGGCGCGCAGACCGTTTACGGTCGTGCCGCTGCTGCGCCGGATCGTAATACCCTGCTGACTGCCAATCCGCTGCGCCGCTTCAGCCGCACTTTGCACGTCAGCATCCAGGTCAAAAATGATGTATGCATCTTGTTCCTGGCCGGCCAACACTACGCGCTGGGGCGAATTCTGGTAAAGCCAGTCTGAGGGTAGTGGAAAGGAAAATGCAAGTTCGGGATGGTGAAACATGCCCGCCTCGACGAACCCTTGTCGGGGGTCTTCACCTAACACAATTCCGTCGATCTGCTGCAAATAGGTCTGCTCCGCGACCGTGGTCAGTTCATATTCGTCTGCGTATAAGGCCGCAAGACGCGGGATGGATTCCTCGCGCTTACCTGGATCCGGATGTGTGGACAGAAAGCCCGGAATCTGTTGTCCGGATTGCTCCGATATCCGCTTCAGCGTCGCAAAAAAAGCGGTGCCCTCCTGGGATTTGTATCCGGACATGGCGGAATACTCCACTCCGAGCTCGTCCGACTCACGCTCGTCATCCCTGCTGTAGCGCATCAACAACAATTGCGCCGCGAGGCTGCCCCCCTCCAGAATCGAGCGCCCATCAACGCCCAGCATCTCACCACCGATGGCACCTGCAATCAGGCCCACCTGAGCGAGCGTGCCGGACAGTGCACGTTGCGACGCATGCCGGGCGACCACGTGACCAACCTCATGGCCAAGCACAACAGCCAGTTGCGCCTCGTTCTGCAGGTGCGCCAACAAACCACGTGTCACGTAGATGTATCCTCCTGGCAAAGCGAATGCATTTACCACCGGCGAGTCAAGGATACGGAATATAAAGTCAGTATTCTTATACTGTTCCTCTGCATCCTGACGCCGAAGATGACTCTGCGCCAGCACCTTCTGCCCGATTCTTGTAACATACTCGGTGAGTTCCGGATCGTCGTACAATCCGTATTGCGCTATGATTTGTGGATCGGCGGTGCGACCGATTTCGATTTCCTGCTGCCAGGTATAGGCGTATGCGCGTTTCTTGCCGGTAATGGGGCTGCGCGAGACCGTGCAACCGGCGACCGCCAGCGCAAGAATGAATATCGGGACGCTACGGTATAGGAATGAGATCCGCATGACTGAAATACGTGAAATCGATCTCCGCAGAAACGAATGAATTCCGGCTCCGGAGATCATCATCGGTTTTATGCCCTCGGATCCGGTGAGTCGTTCACGGATCCATTTTCAATGCCGATCAGAGAGTCCTTATCCGGATTGAAAGGAACGAACGGCAGAACCGCATCAATCTCTGCAATCGTTATGATCGACTGTCCCATCGTTTCACTAGCGATCAGTTCCGCCAGCACTTCTGTTCGCTTGTTGTCCAATTCCGCGAAGACGTCATCCAGCAATAAAACGGGAAACTCGTCAAGGCGGTTTTTCAAATAAAGGAAAGTGGCCAGTTTGAGTGCGAGAGCGAATGTCCGGTGCTGGCCGCGAGACGCGTACTGCCGTACCGGCATATTGTTTAGCATAAAGAGTACGTCGTCCAGATGCGGGCCGAAAAGTGTCCGGCCCTGGGCGATTTCACGCTCCTCTACGCGGCTGTGGATCTCCCGCAAACCGTATTCGATCTGACCGCTCGGCGCACCGGCTCCGTTGTCGACCCACCGGTAGTGAATTCCCGGTTCTTCGCCGAGATTGATAAACGAACTAAATGCCTTATACATAAAAGGCTGGAACGAAGCGATGAATGCCCCCCGCATGTGTGCTATGCGCACCGCCACGCCGAGCAGTTCTTCCGTCCATGCGTCGAGCGCCCCCGTATCCATTCTGCCGTATCGTTTGGCGGCCGACAGGAGCGCGTTTCGCTGTCTTAGCGCTCGCCGGTACTTGAGGAGGTCTGCCAGATAGGCGGGACGCGCCTGGCTGAGCGTATTGTCGATGAAGCGGCGACGCACATCCGGACCCTCGGCTGTCAGCGCAATATCCGTCGGAGAAAACGTAACGATGGGCACCTTCCCGACGATATCGACGAGGCGGTCCAGCGGTGCCCTGTTGACCATAATCCGTTTTCCGTCGTCGCGGCTGTAGCCAAGGTGGATATCGAAAGTCTTACCGGCATCCGATCGAAAACGCCCATCGACTTCAAATGCGCGGGCACCGTTGCGGATGGCATACGTATCGGAATTGGTCAAGAAGCTTTTTGACATTGCGGCATAATGCAATGCTTCGAGGCAGTTCGTCTTTCCCGCACCGTTCGGGCCATGAAGAAAAGTCAATCGTTCACCGAAGGAGAACGAAGTCATCTCATGGGCACGGAAATCACGTAGTTTGAGTGTTTCGACAATCATAGAAGAACGTTGGAGCCGGGCGTGCGAAGCCACAGAA
The DNA here is from genome assembly GCA_964539455.1 of uncultured Rhodothermales bacterium. GTDB lineage: Bacteria > Bacteroidota > Rhodothermia > Rhodothermales > CAYLXM01 > CAZIIP01. The sequence continues at coordinate 1,169 of CAZIIP010000076.1, read as the reverse complement.
TAGTGATTGTACGCCAAGGTCAAAAGGATCCGCGCCGGGTCGTTTTCGTTTGAGCGAAGGTTAAGCACCTTCCCGGTTTGCAGCACCCCCTAGCGATGACCCCTCCCCCGCTGTTTGACGAAATCAAGGCGCTGGCTACCGAACAGCGCAATCCCCACTCCATGAACCTGGATCGATTGGGTATTCGGGAGATACTGGAGCTGATCAACACCGAGGACCACCTCGTGCCGATTGCGGTCAGGCGAGAGATTCCGCGCATTGCCGACGCGGTCGAAATCGTCGTCCGTGCGTTCAGGAATTCCGGCCGACTGTTTTATGCGGGTGCCGGAACGAGCGGCAGGCTAGGTATCGTGGACGCCTCGGAGTGTCCGCCAACATTCGGTACCGATCCTGCAATGGTGCAAGGCCTGATTGCGGGTGGCCGGGATGCCGTTTTCAGAGCGCAGGAAGGTGCAGAGGATCTCGAGGAGAATGGCGCCGAAGCGATCGTGTCGGCGGGCGTCGAGCCGACCGATGTCGTCTGCGGCATCGCGGCAAGCCGCCGTACACCCTACGTCGTGGGCGCGGTGAAGCATGCCCGCGAAATCGGATGCAAAACCCTGTTTATCACCTGTATTCCCAGAGATCAATTTGCGCTGGACGTGGATGTCGCCATTTGTCCGGTAGTCGGGCCCGAAGTGCTTATGGGGTCTACAAGAATGAAGGCGGGCACCGCCCAAAAGCTCGTATTGAACATGATCACTACGGCATCTATGGTGCGCCTCGGAAAGGTATACGAAAACATGATGATTGACCTGCAAATGACCAACATGAAACTGGTCGAGCGATCCCGGCGCATCGTGATGACCGTAACGGGTCTCTCCTATCCGGACGCCGGCCGGGTCCTCGAAGCGTCGGGCGGCCACGTAAAGACTGCGCTCGTGAGCTCTCTCGCAGATGTACCTGTCGATCGCGCACGCGAATTGCTGCGTGAAGCCTCGGGATTTGTGCGAGAGGCCATCGCGCTGCGTCAGAAGGAAGCAACCAAATAGGGAAACAATCGAAATCGGCCACGTTCCCATGTTTCACGTGAAACGGTCGCGTATCGTCACACCAATGTTTCACGTGAAACAAGTCCTTTCATCGCACTAACGCACGTTCCGGTACGGATTTCCTGTGTCACTCGATCA